>NZ_JAVRFJ010000182.1:0-379 GCF_031845845.1 Streptomyces gottesmaniae | reverse complement strand
CCGTTCGACCTGCCGCATCATGGTGCTCCGTCGTTGTACGCCTGTGCCATCTATGGCCGGGACATTTTCATTCAGGAACTCAACCGGCTGACTGATACGCTTGTCTCGCTGGGATACAAACGACAGAACCAGAAAAACGCCCTGTCAGCCCTGCTGGGCATACTGATGATGATGAACAATAATCCTGAGCTTGAAAGCTTCACAACTGAACTCCTGTGGCGCGCGCAGAATTATCACGATCGGGGAATCGCACGAACAGTAGGCAGAGTTTCACATGCGCTGGCCGCAATGGGCATCCTCAAAAGTGCCGTACGTATGCGCAATTACCGTGAGTGGCACGAAAAACCCACAGAAAATATTGCCACAGAGTGGGTAACGT
>NZ_JAVRFJ010000181.1:0-384 GCF_031845845.1 Streptomyces gottesmaniae | reverse complement strand
GTCCACTCCGCCGAAGCCTTGCAAAAATACATGCGCGAAGCCGTGCAGGTTTCCGAAGACAGCCCCGTGCTGCTCGATTTCTTCCTCAACAACGCGATTGAAGTCGATGTGGACTGCGTTTCAGACGGCAAAGATGTGGTTATCGGCGGCATCATGCAGCACGTCGAACAGGCGGGCATCCACTCCGGCGACTCCGGCTGCTCGCTGCCGCCCTACTCCTTAAGCGAAGAAATCCAAGACGAAATCCGCCGCCAAACCAAAGCGATGGCGTACGCGCTGGGCGTGGTCGGACTGATGAACGTGCAGTTTGCCGTGCAGGACGGCGTGGTGTTCGTGTTGGAAGTGAACCCGCGCGCCAGCCGTACCGTCCCCTTTGTCTCCAAA
>NZ_JAVRFJ010000180.1:0-385 GCF_031845845.1 Streptomyces gottesmaniae | reverse complement strand
AGGTAGCGATTATGCAGTACCCGGTGGCGACGACGGGGACGATTCGTCACCTCGAATTGGTGAGTTTGTCGACCGACCGTATCCTTATCGTGCTCATCATGTCGTCGGGATCGGTAGAGCAGCAGATCGTTGAGCTTCCGGGCCACGACGAGCAGAGTCTTGCTGCACTTCGCACCCGGCTAAATGAGACTCTCGTCGGATTGACAGTCGCTGAAGCGGCCGACTCGCTCAACCGCTTTCTTGACGACCTGGGACCGGCCGAAGGGCCTCGGGCAGCGTCGGTGATTGCTACCGTTCTCGAGATCCTTGCCGTCGACCCATCTGCTCGGGTTGTGGTCGCCGGGGTTCCCAATCTCACCGCATTCGGTGCACAGTGGGAGACAGC
>NZ_JAVRFJ010000179.1:0-386 GCF_031845845.1 Streptomyces gottesmaniae | reverse complement strand
GATAATAGGCGCCGCCCACGACGGTGACGAGAACGGCGAAACCGATCAATCCCAAAGCCATCAGGCGTCGCGGCCCAAGCTCCAGCAGATTGTTGAGCAGTTGCTGTACCTGCGCACGACTGAGCAGCATGTGACCTCGTACCAATGCGAACGTAGAGGACACTCTGCTGCCAACCTTGTCTGAAGGTTGCGCGAGACCACGAATGTGTCGGTTCGCAGGCGAGGCGTTGCAATTTTACCAGAGAGCGAGTGACGCAATCGCGCGCGTCGGCAACAGGCGGACGGCCGGTTGCATCGCGGTGCGATCGGCGACGGCATGTTGCCTGGGATGCGACGTCAGGAAATCGATGTTGGCACGTCGTGTGCCGAGATGCGCCGTTCATGGC
>NZ_JAVRFJ010000017.1:0-200990 GCF_031845845.1 Streptomyces gottesmaniae | reverse complement strand
GGCGCTGGGTCGCGAAGGGCGGAGGGGGCGGGAGAGAAGTGCGGCGGCGGACGGGGGTGGTGGCTCGGTCGGGGTGGGGGGCGGAGCGTGCTGTGGGGGTGGGGCTTGCTGCGGGAGTGGGGCTTGCTGCAGGGGTGGAGGGTGCTGCCTGGGTCGGGACTCGTGCGGGCGAGGGGGGCGTCGCGTTGGGTGCCGGTGCCGGTTCCCGTGGCGGTTCCGGGGTGGTGCCGGTCGGTGATGGCGCGCTTCCTGCCGGTGGCCTCGGACTCTCCTCGACCGGCGCCGGAGGTCCCGCGTTCGCCTCGGGTCCGGCTCCGGGGTCCGACTCGCCCGGCGCACCCGGGACATCCCGCGCACCCGGTTCGCCGGGGGGCTCTCCTTCCTCCGTGCGGGGCGGGTCCGGCTCCGCCATCCCCGTCGCTGTCCCTGTCACCGTCACCGTCGGCGTCGGCGGGGCGGCCGCCGGAGGTGCGGTGATGGCGCGCAGTGCCTCGGTGAGTTGGGGCAGGCCGGGCCGGGCGTCGGGGTCCTTTGCGAGGAGGGTGGCCAGGAGAGGTCGGAGGGGGCCCGCGGCTGCGGGGAGTTCGGGCTCCTCGTAGAGGACGGCGTGGAGGGTGGCGAGAGTGGAGGAGCGGGAGAAGGGGGAGCGTTCGCCGAGGGCCGCGCAGAGCGTGGCGCCGAGTGACCAGAGGTCGGAGGGCGGGCCCTGGGGGCGGCCGGAGACGCGCTCGGGGGCCATGTAGTCGGGGGAGCCGACGAGCATGCCGGCCATGGTGAGGGCCTCGGCGTTCTGGATGGCGGCGATGCCGAAGTCGGTGAGGACGGCCCGGTGGGCGCCCGTACGCCTGATCAGGACGTTGGCCGGTTTGATGTCGCGGTGCAGGACGCCCTGCGCGTGCACCTGACCCAGCGCGTCGACGAGTTCGAGGCCGATACGGGCCGTGTCGTGCGCGTCGAGGGGACCGTCCTCCACCACCAGTCGCTCCAGGGAGCGGCCGTCGACCAACTCCATGACGATCCACAGCCGTTCGCCCGCGTCGACGACGTCGTAGACGCGCACCACGTTGGGGTGGTCGATCCGGGCCGTGGCCCTGGCCTCCCGCAGGGTTCGCTCGCGTCGGGTGCGAATGTCCTCCGGGTCGTGACCGTCGATACGCATTTCCTTGACGGCCACCTGACGGTCGAGTATTTCGTCGGCGGCCCGCCAGACCCGACCCATTCCGCCCTGGCCGATGCTTTCGACCAACCGATAACGGTCGGCCACCATAAGCCCCGGAACACCACCCCGCGTTATTTCCGGCACCCCCACGCCCCCCTTCAACAACCCTTTCCCGACTGACCGCACGCGCCACAGAGGAACCACATCGTCGCGCATTGGTCACACTTCGCGCCGACCCAGCATAGTGCCGAGAAATCTTGTGGTACCTCTTCATAGGCCGTGAATTCAGGCACGGCCAGGGGGACCCAAGGGGGATGGAACATGAGTTCTCATCGTAAGGCTGCCATCGCCGGATCGCTGCTCACCGCGTCGTTCACGTCGGTGATGATCCTCGGCTTCACGGCCTCGGCGGACGACGAGGGGGGATTGAGCAATCATGGCGGAAAGACCATGGACGCGGCACCGGCGGACGTAAAGCTCTCGACGCTGCTGTCCAAGGAGATCAAAGTCGACAACAAGTCCGGGGAAACGAATATCACCGGCGTCGTGAAGAACGAAGGCAGCAAGGCGAGCGGGGAAATTCGATTGCTCGTGGTCGGTTTCGACGGCATGACGGTCAAGAACGTCAAGGGGTGTTCGACCATTCCGGAGGGGGATCTTCCCGACGGCGCGAACAGCGGATTCGCGTGCGCGATCGACGATCTGGCGGCCGGGAAGTCGAAGACCTATGCGATCGAGGCCACGTACGACCTGAGCGAGCAGGGAAAGATCTGTCTGCCGGTGCAGAACGCCGACGGCTCCAAGACGTACTGGCAGCAGGGCCCGGTCCCGTTCGGCACGACCAACCAGTCACCGAACGAGCCCGCCACGCCGCTGCTCCTCGGCACCGACAACAGTCCGGTCACGCCCGGCGGCGGGGGCGGTAAGGACGACAAGCCGGACGAGCTGCCCCAGACCGGCCCCGCCGACCGCGTCCTGCCGCTGGGCATGGCGGGCGCCGCGCTCATCTCCGCCGGCGCCGCGGGTCTGTGGTGGAACCAGCGGCGGGCCCGGCAGGAGTCCTGATCCGGAACACCGGAACACCGGGACACCGCGCGCCGGACGTCGGAACAGTGAGGCGCCGGAACACCCGAAGGCCCCAACGCCGGGGCCCCAACGCCGAAGAGGCTCGCCGTGGTGCGGTCGGAGTGCGACCCGGCGAACCTCTTCGGTGGTGTCGCGGCGCCATCGGCGGGCGGGGCCCGGTCAGCCGCGGTGTGTCACGGCGTCACTTCTTCAGCAGCTTCCATGCCGTCGGCAGCAGCCCCATGGCGAGCACGACCTTGATGGCGTCGCCGATCAGGAAGGGGGTGAGGCCGAGCGCGACAGCGGAGGAGAGGCTGATGTCGGCGGTGGCGGCGAGGTAGGGGACGCCGACGGCGTAGATGATCACCTCGCCGACGAGCATCGTGCCGGCCATCCGCAGCGTGGAGCGGTCGCCGCCCCGACGGGCCAGGGCGCCCACGGCGGCGACCGCCAGGATCATCCCGAGGATGTAGCCGAAGGAGACGCCGACGCCGGACGTGCCGTTCGCGAACCACGGCACGCCGAGCAGGCCGACCAGCGCGTAGAGGGCGAGAGAGGCGACACCGCGGCCCGCGCCCAGGGTGGTGCCGACGAGCAGGGCCGCGAAGGTCTGGCCGGTGACCGGGACCGGCGAGCCCGGCACGGGCACCGCGATCTGGGCGGCGAGCCCGGTGAGCGCGGCGCCGCCCACCACGAGCGCGATGTCGCGGGCGCGGACGCCGGAAAGGGGCAGACGGTCGGCGAGGACCTCGCCGGGGCGGGCTGACGTGGCGGCGGCGGTGCTCATGTTCGGGCTCACTCCGGCGGGTGACGGTGGCGGGGACACGGTGACGCTATCCCAGGCCCCAGGTGCCGGACACCGTCAGCGCTCAACAAAGGGGGGAACGACGGCTTGGTGGGCTTCACACAAAGGATGGGGGTTACACCTGGTACGGCGTGACACCGGTCACTGAGGTGGCACGGCTTGGGTCCTGACGGGGTGTCGCCTCACATCTGTAGGGTTTCACCAATCGGGTCGGAGGGGTGGACAGGTGCCGTCTCGCCCGTCGGTCGCCGTCTGGGCAGCGGTGGGCCGTTTTGCTAGCTTCGACCGCATGGTTGCCCAGGCCCGGTACTTCTCGTCGCGTCGCTACGTCGATCTGCGACGCGTGGGCGCGGCCACCTGTCGCCGACCCGGGTGAGGCGGCTCCGGCACGCCTCGCCTTCCGTGAGGCGCAGTGTCGGACCCGTTCCCGAGGATGATCGCCATGCCCCGTGCCGCGACAGCACCCACCCTTCAGGCTCCCCTTCCCCCAACTCCCGCTTCCTCCGCCCTTCGGGCCGCTCCCCCGTCGGCCCCTGCCGCGACCGCCGGGTCTCCCGTACCGCGTGCCGCCGACAGCGACCGCCGGCGGACCAGTGCCAGCGTGGTCCTGCGGTCGGTGCTGGAGCACGGTCCCGTGGCGCGCAGCGTCATCGCCCGGGTGACGGGGCTGTCGCCGGCGTCGGTGACCGACTACTGCGCCCGGTTCACCGGGCTCGGTCTCGTCCGTGAGGCCGAGCCGCCCCGGCGCTCCAAGGGGGCGGGGCGTCCGCATGTGCCCCTCGACCTCGACGACTCGCGGTTCGTGGTGGGCGGGGTGCATGTGGCCGTCCCGTTCACGACGGTCGCTCTGCTCGATCTGCGCGGACGCGTGCTCGTGGAGCGGCGGTCCAAGCACACGTCCACCGAGCCCGGGACGGTCCTGGCGCGGGCCGCCGACGAACTCCGCGCCCTGCTGGACACGAGGCCGGGCTGCCGGGCCCTGGCCGTCGGCTTCGCGGCCGGCGGCTGGGTGGACCGGGAGAGCGGGACCGTCGTCGAGCATC
Organism: Streptomyces gottesmaniae; assembly: GCF_031845845.1. Classification (NCBI taxonomy): domain Bacteria; kingdom Bacillati; phylum Actinomycetota; class Actinomycetes; order Kitasatosporales; family Streptomycetaceae; genus Streptomyces; species Streptomyces gottesmaniae. The sequence goes on along the minus strand of NZ_JAVRFJ010000017.1, from coordinate 196,918 downwards.
CGTTGCTGGGCTGGCGCGATGTGCCGGTACGGGAGGTCCTCGGTGCCCGGACCGGGCTGCCGGTCCACGTGGACGGGCACGCGCGGGCGTTGGTGGGAGCCGAGCAGCTGTTCGGGCGGGCGCGGGGCAGCCGGAGTGTGCTGCATCTGTTCGTCGGCAACATGGTGGACGCGGCGTTCGCGACCAACGACGAGGTGCACCACGGGCCGCGCTCGCAGGCCGGGTCCGTCGCCCATCTGCCGTTGCCCGGAGGCACCGAGCCCTGCGACTGCGGACGCGTCGGTTGCCTCCAGGTCGAGTTGAGCGAGCGCACCCTGTGCCGACGGGCCCGGGAGGCCGGGGTCATCGACGGGACGAACCCGATGCGGGTGCTGGACGCCGCGGCGGACGGCGACGCGACGGCCGTACGGCTGCTGGTGGAGCGGGCCCGGACGGTGGGGCGGGCGGTGGACCTGCTGCTCGACGTGCTGAACCCGGAGACCGTGGTCGTCACCGAGATCGGGGTGATCGGCCGGGCGGACTGTCTGGCCGCGCTGCACGAGGTGGTCGGGGCGGGCCGGGCGGCGGCCGTGGCGCCGACGAGCTTCCCCGATCACGTGCCGGCCACGGCGGGCGGGGCGGTGGCCCTGGACGTGCTGTTCCGGGATCCGCTGGGGTCCGTGGAGCGTCTGGAGCAGGCGTCGGCCGGGGCCGGTTAATTCAGAAACTCCGAATGTTGACAGGCCTTGCCGAAGACCGGGAACATCGTTTTCATGCTGCTCACGAGTTGTCGCACCCTCTGTTGCTGACACGTTGACGTCCCGGAGTGCCCAGCGCACTCCGGCGTACGCGGCACTTTCTCCTGCGTGATATTCACTTCCGCAGCTTTCCGCTGTCCCCGTCCGCTTCCGCGGTTTCTCCGTGCGCTCTTTCGCGCACCGTCCCACCGTTCACCTCTGGGGGTCCTCCCATGCCTTCTTCCGCCGCGCCCGGTTTCGACCGGCGACTCTTCCTCACCTCTCTGCTCGGCGCCACGGCCGCGGCGGCCGGGCTCAGCGGCTGCGCCGACAGCAGCGCGGCGACCGCCCGTACGGCGGCGGACGCGCCGCTGCCCACCAAGGTTCCGCCGGGTACGAGCCTGAAGATCTCCTCGTTCCAGAATCAACAGGAGTTGCAGCTCAAGCTCGCGAAACTCGACGATCTGCCTTTCCGGGTGAGCAGTTGGGCGAACATCGGCGCAGGGCCCGATGTCATCAACGCTTTCCGGTCGGGTTCGCTGGACGTCGCCAACAATGCGGGAATCCCGCCGATCCAGGCGCACTACCAGGGATACGACGCGAAGATCGTCGCCATCAACATCACCCGGAAGCCGAACTATCTCTTCGCCACCAAGCCCGGCAGCGACATCACCACGGTCGAGGATTTCCGGGGCAAGAAGCTCGCCTTCTCCCAGGGGCAGGCCCAGGGCGTCGTCCTCCTGCGGGCGCTGAAGGAGGCGGGGCTCGCCTACGACGACGCCGAGTTGGTCCCGCTGACCAGCAACCAGTTCCTGACCGCCCTCCAGTCGGGCCAGGTGGATGTCGCGCCGCTCGCCAACCAGCAGGCGCCCGCCTATCTCCAGCAGTACGGGTCCAAGGGCGCCCGCACGATCCCCACCGACGTGGTGGACCTGCTCAACCTGCTGTGGGCGCCGGCCTCCGTGCTGGGCGACTCCGCGAAGGCGGCCGCCGTCGCCGCGTACATCCCGTACTGGGCGAAGGGCGCGGTCTGGCAGTACGAGAACCCGGACATCTGGAACGAGGAGTTCTACGTGAAGACCCAGAACCTGACACCCGCCCAGGCCCAGTCGATCAGCGAGCTGGCCAACAAGCCGCTCTTCCCGCCGAGTTGGGACGAGGCGATCGCGTGGGAGCAGGAGACCGCCGATCTGCTGGCGGAGGGCGGCTTCGTGAAGAAGTTCGACGTCGGCACGCTCTTCGACCGGCGGTTCGAGGGGATCGCCGCGAAGGCCGTGACCGCGGGGTACCGGAAGTGAGCGCCGTGACCACGGGTGCCGTCCCCGCAGGCGCGAACGGCGCCGACACCGCCGAAGCGAGCACCGTGACGGACACGGCCGAAGCGAGCACCGTGACCGACACGGCCGAAGCGAGCACCGTGACCGACACGGCCGCCCGCGGCACGTCCCGGTCCGGCGCCGACGCGTCCGGCGCCGCCTCGTCCCGCGCCCTCGCGGCCGTGGACGAGACCGGTCAGGTCCGCAGGCGCCGCCGCCTCTCCCCCGGCAGGCGGCTGCCCGCCTCCCGGCTGGTCGGGCCGGTGCTGTTCCTCGTCCTCTGGGCCGTCGCCTCCGCCGCCGGTCAGCTCGACCCGGCGGCGATCCCGGCGCCCTGGACGGTGTTGGAGACCGGGGTCCGGCTGTGGACCGACGGGACGCTGCCGACGGACATCGTGACCTCGTTGCAGCGGGCCGGGTCCGGGTTCGCGATCGGGCTGACCGCCGGGGTCGTGCTCGCCCTGGCCTCCGGGCTGAGCCGGACCGGCGAGGCGCTGATCGACGGGACCGTGCAGCTCAACCGGGCGATCCCGACGCTGGGTCTGATCCCGCTGTTCATCCTCTGGCTGGGCATCGGCGAGACCTTCAAGATCGCGATCATCGCCATCGTCGTCTACATCCCGATCTACCTCAACACCCATGCCGCGCTGGCCGGCATCGACAGTCGTTTCGTCGAACTCGCCGAGGTGCAGGGCCTGTCACGGTTCCGGTTCGTCCGGCAGATCGTCGTCCCCGGCGCGCTGCCCGGCTTCTTCGTGGGCCTGCGGCTCGGGGTGACCGGCTCCTGGCTGGGCCTGGTCGTGCTGGAGCAGATCAACGCCACCAACGGACTCGGTTACATGATGTTCCAGGCCACCAACTACGGCCAGAGCGACGTCATCCTCGTCGGCCTGGCCGTCTACGGGATCTTCGGTCTGGTCTCCGACAGCGCGGTCCGTCTCATCGAACGGAGGGTGCTGTCATGGCGACGCACACTGAGCAGCTGACCACCACCGCCACCCGGCCCGCCGTCCAACTGCGGGACCTGACCAGGTCGTTCGACGGGCGCAAGGTCCTCGACGGGGTCGACCTCGACATCCCCGCCGGGCAGTTCGTCGCCCTGCTCGGGCACAGCGGCTCCGGCAAGAGCACGCTGCTGCGGGCGGTCGCCGGGCTCGACCACGAGGTGGCGGGCAGCGGCCGGCTGACCGCGCCGGCCAGGGTGTCCGTCGTCTTCCAGGACTCCCGGCTGCTGCCCTGGCGCCGGGTCCTCGACAACGTACTGCTGGGCACCGAGGGCAAGGAGGCCGCCGGCAAGGGCCGGGAGGCACTCGCCGAGGTGGGCCTCAAGGGCCGCGAGCGCGCCTGGCCGAACGAGCTGTCCGGCGGGGAGACCCAGCGCGCGGCGCTGGCCCGCTCCCTGGTCCGCGAGCCCGAACTGCTGCTCGCCGACGAGCCGTTCGGCGCGCTGGACGCGCTCACCCGGATCAGGATGCACACCCTGCTCAGGCAGCTGTGGGAGCGCCACCGGCCGTCCGTCCTGCTCGTCACCCATGACGTGGACGAGGCGATCGTGCTCGCCGACCGGGTCCTCGTGCTCGAAGAGGGCCGTATCGGCCTCGACCTGACCATCGACCGCCCGCACCCGCGCTCGTACCGGGATCCCCTGCTGGGCGAGTACCGCGAGCGGCTGCTGGCCGCGCTCGGGGTGAAGGAGGACCACCAGTGACCCGGGAGAACAGACACGTGCCGCGACGCCAGCTCCATCTCAACGCCTTCCTGATGAACACCGGGCACCACGAGGCCTCGTGGCGGCTGCCCGAGTCCGATCCGTACGCGCACGTCGAGCTGGACCACTACGTGCGGCTGGCCCGGATCGCGGAGCGCGGTACGTTCGACTCGCTGTTCCTGGCCGACGGGCCGCAGTTGTGGGGCAGCGTGGGCCAGCGTCCGGCGGGCGCCCTGGAGCCGCTCACCCTGCTGACCGCGCTGGCGACGGCCACCGAGCACATCGGCCTGATCGCCACCGCCTCCACCTCCTACAACTCCCCCTACAACCTGGCCCGCAAGTTCGCCTCGCTCGACATCCTGAGCGGCGGCCGGGCCGGCTGGAACATCGTCACCACCGCCGGCGCCGAGGCCGCCCGCAACTTCGGCCTGGACGCCGAGCCCGCGCACGCCCAGCGGTACGCCCGGGCCGCCGAGTTCCTCGACGTGGCGCTGAAGCTCTGGGACAGCTGGGAGGACGACGCGATCGTCGCCGACAAGGAGACCGGCGTCTGGGGCGACGACACGAAGATCCACCCGCCCCGGCACCGGGGGACGTACTTCAGTGTCGAGGGCCCGCTCAACGTGCCGCGCTCGCCGCAGGGTTATCCGCTGCTGGTGCAGGCGGGGTCCAGCGAGGACGGCAGGGCGTTCGCCGCGCGGTACGCGGAGGCCGTGTTCACCGCGCAGCAGACCGTCGGGGACGCGCGGGCCTTCTACGCCGACCTCAAGTCCCGCACGGTCGCGGCCGGCCGGGATCCGGAGCACATCAAGGTGCTGCCGGGGCTCGTCCCCGTCCTCGGGTCGACGGAGGCCGAGGCGCGGGCCGCCGAGCGGGTGCTGGAGGACCACATCGTGTACACGCACGGGGTGGGCAATCTGGAGCGGCTGCTGCAACTACCGGCTGGTTCCCTTGAGTTGGACGCCCCGCTGCCGGCCGATCTGCCGCCGGAGAGCGCGATCGAAGGCGCCAAGAGCCGCTACACCCTCGTCGTCGAGCTGGCCCGGCGCGACCGGCTCACCGTGCGGGAGCTGATCGGGCGCCTGGGCGGCGGGCGCGGGCACCTCACCTTCGCCGGTACGCCCGAGCAGGTCGCCGACGAGATCGAGACCTGGTTCACGGGAGGCGCCGCCGACGGCTTCAACATCATGCCCGCGGTGCTGCCGTCCGGCCTCGACGCCTTCGTCGAGCACGTCGTGCCGATCCTGCGCGCCCGCGGTCTGCTCCGCACCGCGTACGGGCCGCGCCGGACCCTGCGGGACCGCTACGGCCTGCCGCGTCCCGCCAACCAGCACGTGAAGGAAGTCGCCCCACCCCTACCCGCGCACGCACCCACACCCACCCTCGTCTGACCCCGGCTCCCGGAAGGAACCGCACCATGGCCATCGACATCCGCAAGGTCACCGGAAACATCGGCGCCCGAGTATCCGGCGTCGACGTCTCCCAGCCCCTCGACGAGGAGACCGTCGCCGCGCTGCGTGAGGCGCTCAACGTCCACAAGGCGCTCGTGTTCGACGACGTGAACCTCGACGACGACGGCCATCAGGCCTTCGTCCGTCACTTCGGCGACATCACCACCGCCCACCCGACCGTGGCCGCCGTCGCGGGTGCCGCGAACGTCCTGCCCGTGGACAGCGAGCGCGGGCGCGCCAACCACTGGCACACCGACGTCACGTTCGTGCTCAACCCGCCGCAGGCCACCACCCTGCGCAGCATCACGATCCCGCCGTACGGCGGTGAGACGCTGATCGCCAACGCGGCGGCGGCCTACCGGGACCTGCCCGAGCCGCTGCGGCGGCTGGCCGACGGCCTGTGGGCCGAGCACACCAACGACTACGACTACGCGGTGCCGGACGAGGAGATCGACGCGGAGCGGGCCGAGCAGCGCGCCCGGTTCACCTCGATCAGGTACCGCACGGCCCACCCGGTGGTCCGCGTCCACCCCTTGACCGGTGAACGCGGGTTGTTCATCGGCGGGTTCGCGCAGCGGATCGTGGGCCTGTCGCTCGGCGAGTCCCGCAAGCTCCTGGACCTGCTCCAGTCGTACGTGACCCGGCCGGAGAACGTGCTGCGCCACCGCTGGTCGGACAACCAGCTCGTCGTCTTCGACAACCGCGTCACCCAGCACTACGCCATCGACAACTACGACGGTCTGCCGCGCCGGCTGCACCGGGTGACCGTCGCCGGGGAGGTTCCGGTGGGCATCGAGGGCAAGGAGAGCCACTCGATCGAGGGGGACGCCTCGCACTACACGCCGGTGGCCGCCCGGGCGGCCGCTCCCGTAGCCGCGTAGTCACCTTCCGTACCGGTCCCGTCCGGATCGCGGACAGCCCCTCCCTGCCGTGGAGGGGCTGTCCAGACTGTGGGCGTTTTGCCGTCTCACGCATTGGACGAACCGCGCCCATGCCCAGCACCTCCGTCAAGGCTCCACAAGAGCCCGACGCGTCCCTGTCCCACGGCCTCAAGCAGCGCCACCTCTCGATGATCGCCCTCGGCGGCGTGATCGGCGCGGGCCTCTTCGTCGGATCCGGGGCGGGCATCGCCGCCGCCGGTCCGTCGATCGTCCTCGCGTACACGCTCTCCGGGCTCCTTGTCATGCTGGTGATGCGGATGCTCGGCGAGATGTCCGCCGCGTATCCCTCCTCGGGCTCCTTCTCCGCACACGCCGAACGCGCCATCGGTCCATGGGCGGGCTTCACGGCCGGCTGGTCGTTCTGGGTGCTGCTCTGCACGGCCGTGGGCCTGGAGGGCATCGGCGCCGCGAAGATCGTGACGGGGTGGCTGCCCGGTACGCCCGAGTGGGCCTGGGTGGCGCTGTTCATGCTGGTGTTCCTGGGCACCAACCTGGCCGCCGTGAAGAACTTCGGTGAGTTCGAGTTCTGGTTCGCCGCACTCAAGGTCGGCGCGATCTCCCTGTTCCTGGTGCTGGGCGTGCTGGCCGTCGCCGGTGTCCTGCCGGGCACCGACGCGCCCGGCCTCGCCAACCTGACCGGCGAGGGCGGTCTGCTGCCGGGCGGCGCCGACGGCCTGGTCATCGGCCTGCTGGCGTCGATCTTCGCGTACGGCGGCCTGGAGACCGTGACGATCGCGGCGGCCGAGTCCGAGGACCCCGTGAAGGGTGTGGCCACGGCGGTCCGTACGGCGATGTGGCGCATCGCCCTCTTCTACATCGGCTCCATGGCGGTCATCGTCACCCTCGTCCCATGGGACTCGAAGGCGGTCGTGGAGAAGGGCCCGTACGTCGCCGCCCTCGACCACCTGGGCATCCCCGGCGCCGGTCAGGTGATGAACGTGGTCGTGCTGGTGGCCCTGCTGAGCGCGATGAACGCCAACATCTACGGCTCGTCCCGGATCGCCTACTCCCTGGTGGCGCGCGGGCTGGGCCCGAAGGTGATCGGCCGGGTGTCGGGCGGGGTCCCCCGGATCGCGGTCCTGGCCTCCAGCGTCTTCGGCTTCCTCTGCGTCCTGCTCAGCTACTGGCGCCCCGACGACGTCTTCCCCTGGCTCCTCAACATGATCGGGGCGGTCGTCCTCGTCGTCTGGATCCTCATCGCCGTCTCCCAACTGCTCCTGCGTCGCCGCATCGAGCGTGAGGCCCCGGAGCGGCTGGTCGTGCGGATGTGGGCGTTCCCCTGGCTGACGTGGGTGGCGCTCGCGGGGATGGCCGCCGTCTTCGTCCTGATGGCCCGGGAGCCGGGGACGCGGACGCAGTTGTACTGGACGGGCGGCATGACGCTGATTTTGGCGGTGGTCGGTTACGTCCGGCAGCGGACGCGCGCCGCGGGCTGACATCGGCTCGCACGCTTCAGGGCCCTCGCGCGGAGGACGGACGGTCGGTTCGCGCGAGGGCCCTTTCGCGTGCCCGGGCACGCCCCCACAGTCTCTTGCTGCTAGCGTGCACTTGCAAGTACTTTGCAATAAGAGGTCGGAGGGGACCCCCATGCCCGTCTACACGCTTCCCGAACTGCCGTACGACTACGCGGCGCTGGCGCCCGTGATCAGCCCCGAGATCATCGAGCTGCACCACGACAAGCACCACGCGGCGTACGTCAAGGGAGCCAACGACACCCTGGAGCAGCTGGCCGAGGCGCGGGACAAGGAGACCTGGGGGGCCATCAACGGCCTGGAGAAGAACCTGGCCTTCCATCTCTCCGGCCACATCCTGCACTCGATCTACTGGCAGAACATGACCGGCGACGGCGGCGGCGAGCCCCTGGAGAAGGACGGCGTGGGTGAGCTGGCGGACGCCATCGCCGAGTCCTTCGGCTCCTTCGCCGGCTTCAAGGCCCAGTTGACCAAGGCCGCCGCGACCACCCAGGGCTCGGGCTGGGGTGTGCTGGCGTACGAGCCGCTGAGCGGGCGTCTGGTCGTCGAGCAGGTCTACGACCACCAGGGCAACGTCGGCCAGGGCTCCACCCCGATCCTCGTCTTCGACGCCTGGGAGCACGCCTTCTACCTGCAGTACAAGAACCAGAAGGTCGACTTCATCGACGCCATGTGGGCCGTCGTGAACTGGCAGGATGTGGCCCGCCGTTACGCGGCGGCCAGGTCCCGCGCGGATGTGCTGCTGCTGACCCCCTGAGCCGGCGACCGAGACGTCCTGCTCGTGATCGTCTTCTCAACCTTCACGGGACAGGCGGAAAAGGGAGAACCCCCGCGAGGACGTGACTCGCGGGGGTTCTCGCCCTCCGGGACCGCCGGAACACGCCACGGCGGGACGCATTCCGGTCTGACCGCTTCCTCGGCTTTCGCCCTATGCTCCCGTTTCCGGCCGGATTCCCGATCCGGCGGACCGGACCGGGAGGTCGCATGGACGTGAGCTACAAGCACTGCCCTCCGTGTGGCGGCGGCAAGCCCCTGCCGTTCCACAAGGCGGACAAGGCGGTACAGGAGTACCTGGAGTCCCTGGGCAAGAACCCGGCGGGCTGGTGGCGCTGCGCCAACCACGGCGAGAAGGGCCGCTGCCTGTTCGTCCAGCCGTACGGCAAACAGAGCGAGGGCCTGACCCTCCCGGAGTCCTTCCGGTGACCCGGCCTGCCGGGGCCGGTCGCTCGCCCTGTCAGATCAAGTTACTGAAGTCCGGGCCCTGCGTGCGGGAGCGCTTGATCTCGTAGAAGCCGGGGACCGAGGCGACGAGGAGGGTGCCGTCCCAGAGCCTGGCGGCCTCCTCGCCCTTCGGGGCGGGGGTGACGACCGGGCCGAAGAAGGCGATCTGCTCGCCGTCGGCGCCGGGGACGGCGATGACGGGCGTGCCGACGTCCTGGCCGACCTTGTCGATGCCCTCCTTGTGGGAGGCGCGCAGCTCGGCCTCGTACGGGGTGGAGTCCCAGTGGTCCATGAGGGAGTCGGGCAGGCCGACGTCCTTCAGCGCGGCGGCGACCGTCTCCTTCTCGGGGCCCTCGCCCTGGTTGTGGATCCGCGTGCCGAGCGCGGTGTAGAGGTCGCCGAGCACCTCGGGGCCGTGCTCCTGCTGGGCGGCTATCACGATCCGCACCGGGCCCCAGGCCTTGGTGGCCAGCAGCTCGCGGTACTCCTCGGGCAGCTCGTCGATCTTGGGCTCGTTCAGTACCGCGAGGCTCATCAGATGCCAGCGGACCTCGATGTCGCGGACCTTCTCGACCTCCAGGACCCAGCGCGAGGTCATCCAGGCCCAGGGGCACAGCGGGTCGAACCAGAAGTCGACAGGGGTCTTGCCAGAGGTCTGCTCGGACATGGTTCTCCTCGAAAGGGATACGAAGACGGAGTCGTGCGGGTTCGGTTTACCGGGCAACAACCGGCAACACCGAGGACGGCCCCGGTCATTCCCGCGGTGCATGGCAGGATCGGGCTGTCCGCATTCTGAACACCACCCGAGGGAGTGCCGCCCGTGCCCGGTGAGAATCTGACCCGTGACGAGGCCCAGGAGCGGGCCGCGCTGTTGTCCGTCGACGGCTACGAGGTCTCCCTCGACCTGCGCTCCGCCGTCGGTGACTCCGGCGGCCCGGGTGGCGAACCGCGCACCTTCCGGTCGGTGACGACGATCCGGTTCCGGTGCGCCGACCCAGGCGCCACGAGCTTCGCCGATCTGGTCGCGCCGCGGGTGACGGCCGTCTCCCTCAACGGCAGGGACCTCGACCCGAGCGAGGTCTTCGACGGCTCCCGGATCGCCCTCGACGACCTGGCCGCCGAGAACGAGCTGGTGGTCGACGCCCAGTGCGCCTACTCCCGCACCGGCGAGGGCATGCACCGCTTCGTCGACCCGGAGGACGGCGAGGTCTACCTCTACACGCAGTACGAGCCGGCCGACAGCCGCCGGGTCTTCGCGAACTTCGAGCAGCCGGACCTCAAGGCCCCCTACCGCTTCGAGGTGCGCGCCCCCGAGGGGTGGGTCGTGTGGAGCAACGGGGTCGGCGAACAGACGGACGGGGTGTGGCGGTTCGCGGAGACGAAGCCGATCTCGACGTACATCACGGCGATCGTCGCGGGCCCTTACCACTACGTGACGGACACCTACGAGCGGGTCTTCGAGGACGGTACGCGGCTGGAGATCCCCCTCGGCGCGATGTGCCGCAAGGGTCTCGCGCCCTACTTCGACTCCGACGACGTCTTCCTGATCACCAAGCAGGGCCTGGACTTCTTCCACGACCACTTCGACTACCCGTACCCGTTCGGGAAGTACGACCAGGCGTTCGTGCCGGAGTACAACCTCGGCGCGATGGAGAACCCCGGACTGGTCACCTTCCGCGAGGAGTTCATCTTCCGCGGCAAGGTCACACGGGCGTCGTACGAGCGGCGGGCCAACGTCGTCCTGCACGAGATGGCGCACATGTGGTTCGGCGACCTGGTGACCATGGTGTGGTGGGACGACCTGTGGCTGAAGGAGTCCTTCGCGGACTTCATGGGTTCTTTCTCGATGGTGGAGGCCACCCGCTTCACCAACGGCTGGATCACCTTCGCCAACAACCGCAAGTCCTGGGCGTACCGCGCCGACCAGTTGCCGTCCACCCATCCGATCACGGCCGACATCCGTGACCTGGAGGACGCCAAGCTCAACTTCGACGGCATCACCTACGCCAAGGGTGCCTCCGTGCTGAAGCAGCTGGTGGCGTACGTGGGGCGCGAGGCCTTCCTGGAGGGCGCCCGGCGCTACTTCAAGCGGAACGCGTACGGCAACACGAAGCTGGGCGACCTGCTGTCGGTCCTGGAGGAGACCAGCGGGCGGGACATGGCGTCCTGGTCGCGGGCCTGGCTGCAGACGGCGGGGGTCAACTCCCTCACCCCGCAGGTGCTGCTCGATCCCGAGGGCCGGATCGACGAGCTGGCGGTGGTGCAGGAGGCGGCGGAGTCGCATCCCGAGCTGCGGCCGCACCGGGTGGCGATCGGCCTGTACCGGCGGGCGAACGGGGAGGACGGCTCGGGCGCGCTGGAGCGGTACGCGCGGGCCGAGGTGGACGTGGACGGGCCGCGTACGGTCGTGGCCGAGCTGGCGGGGGCCGAGGCGCCTGCGCTGGTGCTGGTCAACGACGACGACCTGACGTACTGCAAGATCCGGTTCGACGCGGCGTCGCTGGACACGCTGCGGGCCGGACTCGGTGACATCACCGACCCCCTGGCGCGGGCCCTGTGCTGGTCGGCGCTGTGGAACCTGACGCGGGACGCGCTGCTGCCGGCGCGGGAGTTCGTCGACCTCGTGCTGCGGTTCGCGGGGCGGGAGTCCGACATCGGTGTGCTCCAGATGCTGCACGCCTGGGCCAACTCGGCGCTCACCCACTACGCGGCGCCCGAGTGGCGTCGGACGGGGGGCCGACTGCTCGCGGAGGGTGCGCTGCGCGAGCTGCGGGCGGCCGAGGCGGGCAGTCAGCACCAGCTGACGTGGGCCCGGTTCTTCGCGTCGGTGGCGTCGGACGAGGCCGAACTGGCGGTGTTGCAGGGCCTGTTGTCCGGGGCGGAGAAGGTCGACGGGCTGGAGATCGACCAGGAGCTGCGGTGGGCGTTCCTGGAGCCGCTCTCGACGTACGGGGTCGCCGACGAGGGGGCCCTCGCCGCCGAGCTGGCGCGGGACGACACGGCCTCCGGGAAGCGGCACCAGGTGCGGTGCCTGGCGGCCCGGCCGTCCGCCGCGGTCAAGGCGCAGGCGTGGGCGTCGGTCGTGGAGTCGGACACGCTCTCCAACGCGCTGGTCGAGGCGACGATCACGGGGTTCGCGCGGCCGTCCCAGCGGGAGCTGGTGGCGCCGTACGCGGAGAAGTACTTCGAGGTGATCGAACGGGTGTGGGCCGAGCGGTCCATCCAGATCGGGATGGACGTGGTGCGCGGTCTGTTCCCGTCGCTGCAGGACTCGCCCGCGACGCTGGAGGCGACGGACGCGTGGCTCGCCTCGCACGAATCGGCACCGCCGGCCCTGCGGAGGCTGGTGATCGAGGCCCGCGACGACCTGGCCCGGGCGCTGCGGGGGCAGGAGTGCGACGCGGCCGGATGACCGCCCGCGACACATGGGGTGTCGCGCACCCGGTGGGGGGGGGGGGGGGGCGCGACCGCCCGCGGCGGGGAAGCGACGCCTACGGCGGCACCCCTGGTTGAGAGTTACGAAATTCGGGTAATCAGAGCCGTAACCTTTTCCGGTCGTCGCCCGGACCAGCAGGTATCGGCAGTCGAACGCACGTACTTTAGTGCGGTCTTGTCCGGATTTGTCGACGAGCGTGTAACAGAGGTTCATGGGCGGGCCCGACGCGGAAACCTCCGGGTCATGACGCACAACACCCCGCTCTCCCCCCGCCCCCTCCGTCGCCCCTCGGACGTCACGCGCCGGGTGCTGACGGCCGCGCAGCTGCGCGCGCAGGGTGTCACCGCCGCAGAGACGAACGAACAGTGCCGGTCCGGTGGCCCCTGGCAGCAGATCCTGCCGGGTGTGTTCCTGTTGCACCCCGGCCCGCCCACCTCGGAGGAGCGCCTGCACGCGGTGCTCTCGTACGCGGCCCGCTCACCGTTCCGCGAGACGTCCACCGGGGCCACCGGCGTCACCGGGGTACCCGCGCAGCCGAACGCCGACGAGCCCCGGTCGGCAGCGACGCCCCGCTACCCGGACGTGGTGATCACCGGGCTCGCCGCCCTGACCCTGCACGGCTTCGCGTCCGCTCCCCCGCTGCCCTCCCTGGACACGATCGACGTCCTGGTCCCGCGGCTGCGCCGGCTGCGGACCGTGGGATGCGCGCGGATCGTCCGGACCTCGGCCGTACCGACCCCGTCGTACGTGACCGGCCTGCCCGTCGCCCCCGTGCCGCGCGCTCTGGCGGACGCGGTCGGGGAACTCGCCGACGCGGCCACCGTGCGCAGGCTGCTGACGGAGGCGGTGCGCGGCGGGCACACCGATCCCGCCGCCGTCATCCGGGAGTTGACGGATGCCCGCCTGCTGAACCGTCCGCACGTGGCCGACGCGGTGGAGTCGCTGCTCGCGGAGGGGCGGGCCGTCGCGGAGGACCACCTGTACCGGATGGTCCGCGAACACGCCCTCCCCGACCCCGTCTGGAACGTGGACCTCCGCCTGCCCGGCGGTCCGCACCTCGGCGGCCTGGACGCGTACTGGCCGGAGCAGGCCGTCGCCGTCGAGCTGGACACCCGGGCCCCGCGTCAGGAGGACGACGCGCTGTGGTCCGAGTACGCCCGCAAGCGCGAGATGTTGGAGCGGCTCGGCATCACCGTCGTCCACGTCACGCCCCGGAAGCTGCGTGACTCCCTGGAACAGCAGGCGGCCGTCGTCCGCACCGCGTTGATGGCGTCGTGCGACCGGGATCCGGCGGCGTACGTCGTGGTGCTTCCCCGGTGATCGGGTAACTCGTTCCGGCAGGAGGGGAGAGGAAGGGCCGCCGCCCGTTCGGCGGCCCTTCCTCATGTCACCCCGGGGGCGGGGCTACTTGCCGCAGAACTCCGCCTCCATGATCGACAGGCTGTCGCCCGTCCAGTCGCTGTTGAAGTTGTAGGTGAGGGTGTGGCGGCCGTCGGTGGTGGTGGCGGTCTCGGAGAGGGAGCCGTGGATGCCGCCGCTGTGGCCCCAGAGCCGGAGACCGCAGGAGAGCTCGTAGGTGATGAGCCCGAGGCCGTAGCCGCCGCGTTCCCCGTCGATGGGGACGACGTTCTTCATCTCGGCGAGTTGCTTCCTCGGCAGGAGCCTGCCGCGCAGGAGGGCCGAGACGAAACGGTTGAGGTCACCGGGGGTGGAGATCATCTCGCCCGCCGCGCCGGCGATCGAGGGGTTGAGCTCGGTGGCGTCGTAGGTCCTGCCCTCGGAGGTCTCCGCCAGCTTGGAGTAGGCGCGGCTGTGCCGCTTCGGGACGGTGGGGTCGGTGCCGGGGACCTTCGTGCCGGTGAGGCCGAGGGGTTCGATGACGCGGGCGCGGACCTCGTCGCCGTACGGGTTGCCGGTGGCCTTCTCGATCACCATGCCGGCGAGCACGTAGTTGGTGTTGGAGTAGCTCCAGTCGGCGCCCGGCGCGAAGGTGGGCTCGTGCTTCATGGCGATGCCGACGAGTTGGCGCGGGGTCCAGGTGCGGTAGCGGTTCTTGAGGAAGCCCTCGGCGAGGAAGACGTCCTGCACGAACTGCTCGTCCGAGGTGTACTCGGCGATTCCGCTGGTGTGGTTGAGGAGTTGACGTAGCGTCACCTGGCGTCCGTCGTGGCCCTCGCCGCGCACCACGCCCGGCAGCCATCGCTCCACCTTGTCGTCCAGGGAGAGCCTGCCCTCGGCCGCCAGCTGGAGCAGCACGGTGGAGATGAAGGTCTTGGTGATGCTGCCGACACGGAAGTGGTCGTGGGCGGAGCGCGGCCGGCCCGTCCTGAGGTCGCCCACACCGGACGTCGCCTTCCAGACGCCGCGTTCGTCCTTCGCCTGGACCGCGATGCCGACGACTCCGTCCTCGACATTGGCGTCCATGGCCTTCCGCGTCGCGCCGTGGTCGCCTCCCGCCGTCGCGGCGGTGGGTGCCGCCGCGATCGCCGGCGCGGCCAGGGCCAGCGCCGCGACGACGGCGGTGGCCGCCACCAGACCCGTGCGCGCTGTGCGTGCCGTACGTGCTGACATGTGGTTCTCCCCCTTCGGCCGACATTCTCGGTGACTTCCGGGAACGTCCGGTCCCGAAGGGGGACACGGCGCCGCCCGCCCGGGTTGAGCGGATGGACGCCGGTTGAGCGGTTTTCAGCCCTTGCGGAGCACCAGCTCCGTGTTGCGGTCGCCGGCCGTGCCGGTGAGGGTGTCGCGGCGGCCGGGGGCGTTGTAGGAGAGCTCGCGGTAGAGGGCGGCGAGGCCGGTCTGCGAGAGGTCCGTGAAGTCGGTGGCGTGCGGGGCGGCCGATTCGATCAGCGTGGTGAAGAGGGAGAGCGTGCCGTCCTTGTTGTCCACCAGCTCGATGACCCGGGCCAGTTGGGGGAAGTCGATGTGGGAGGCCGTGGAGATCTCCCAGAAGGAGCCGCCGCTCGAGGCCGAGTGGGGGGTGATGCGGTTGCGGTGGCTGTGGCCGTTCACCCAGGCCAGAACGTTGCGGTGGCGGCCGAGCAGGGCCAGCACCTCGTCGCCGCCGTGACGGGCCTCGGTCGGGCGGGCGGGGTCCTTGCGCAGGTTCCGCATCGACTTGCTCGTGTGGTGGCTGAAGACGACGGCGTACGAACCGTCCTTGGCCGCCTCCTTCAACGTGCGGTCCAGCCACTTGAGTTGGGCCGTGCCGAGGGAGCCCTCGTAGTGCCCGCCGGGGTCGGTGGAGTCGAGGCTGATGCCGATGACGTCATCGGCGATACGGAAGGCGTAGTACTGGGTGCGGGCGTCGAGGTTGGCCCGCGAGTAGCCGTGGCCGACCGGGCCGGGGCCCGTGTGGGCCGGGTCCAGGTGGGCCTTCAGGTACTCCTGCGGGGTGAAGGGGGCGCGGTTCTCGTCCGGGGTGACCGAACGCATCTTCTTCGCCTGGGACTTGAGCACCGCCTTCCAGTCGGCACCTCGGGGGTCGCCGCCGCTCTTGACGTTGTCCCAGAGGGCCTTGCCGACCTGCTCGTCGAGGGACATCAGCTTCTTGCCGCCGACCGCGAAGTCCGCGAAGAAGGAGTCACC
Source organism: Streptomyces gottesmaniae (assembly GCF_031845845.1). Taxonomy (NCBI): domain Bacteria; kingdom Bacillati; phylum Actinomycetota; class Actinomycetes; order Kitasatosporales; family Streptomycetaceae; genus Streptomyces; species Streptomyces gottesmaniae. Next base: position 181,069 of record NZ_JAVRFJ010000017.1, on the reverse strand, counting down.
GGGGGCGTAGCAGCCGCCCGGGAGGGAGTCGTGGTTGCCGACCGTGGAGTACCAGGGGACGTTCAGGCCGGGGCTGTTGACCTCGCGGATCGCGGCGGCCAGGAAGCCGTTCAGACGCGGGAAGCCGAGCTGCTTGTCGGCGTCGCGGAGGGCCGCGTCCGGCTGCCAGTACAGCTTGAGACCGCTGCTCTGGACGCCCTCGTAGCGGCGCGGGTCACCGGAGTTGGGGGTGACACGGCCGCCGCTCATCACCTTCAGGAACCAGTCCAGTTCGGTCCTGGAGTTGTTGTCGGTGTTGTCGCCGGTCGTCATCACGAAGTGCAGCGGGGAGCCGGTCACCGGGGCGCCGCGCAGCGCGTTCACCCGCTCGACGAGCGAGACCGCGCCGGCCACGGACAGCGCCTCCTGCGGACGCCACGCGCTGGCGGTCTGGGCGCGCAGGTACTCGTAGCGCAGCGGGTGCTGGACGTCCACCACGTGCAGGTCGGTGAACTGCACGAACGACGCCAGTGCCGTACGGCGCTTCTCGCGGCCGGACTTGGGGGTCGCCAGGTCGCCGCGCACGACCCGCGCCCAGGCCGGGCCGGAGCCGAGGCGACGGTATCCGGAGGCGTTGCGAGGGGCCGCGACCGAGGCGAGGGTGGTGCCCCGGGTGTACGGCGCCAGGGGTGCGGCCGGGGCCTCTCTGTTCGAGAGGTTGGCCAGGGGGACCTCGGTGGCGGCGGCACCGTCGGCGGCGGAGGCGGCGTGGGCGTCGGTCTCCGGCCGCAGGGCGAAGCCGACGCCCGCGGCGAGGCCGACGGCGCCGGTGGCGGCGAGGAAGGCCCTGCGGTCTGGGTGGGTGGCGGCGGCAGCGACTGAGCGTATGCGCGACATGGCGCGGTCTCCCCGAATGCGAACGCGTCGGAAGTGGTCGCGGGGCCGCTCCGCCGTGGGGGCCGGAGTGGGGTTCCCGCTCTTCCTTGATGCTTGGCAGCCGGGGTGGCCTGGACGTTAACGACGCCGCAACGGGCGACGCCGATCACCGTACGTGGATCTTCGGGGACGGTGTGCGTCCACCGGGGGTTCCCGAATGTGAGGGGGAGCGAAGGGAGGAGGTCACTCCTTGTTCATCTGGTGGGGTAGGGCACGTATTCGCCGCGGGGCTCCGGTGATGCGGTGCGTGCGGGTGCGTCGGGGTCGCTCGCGCGGTTCCGCACGCCCCTAAGGGTTCAGCGGCGGCGTCAAGTGGCCGTTCGCCGGGCGCTCCCGCCACAGCCGCAGGCCCAGGTCCACCAGCGCCACCCTCGTGAGGGCCGGGATCTCGTCCAGGGGGTGCCAGGCGGCCATGTCCGTGGAGCCGTTCGTCTCGTGGCGGAGGTCGCCGCCGGTGACGCGGGCCTCGTAGACGATGCGCAGTGCCTGGTGGTCGGCGAGGGCGCCGAGGCGGCGGGGGTAGGTGCGCCGGCCGGTGTCGATGCCGAGGAGGACGATGGGTTCGACGGTGTAGCCGGTCTCCTCGGCGGCCTCCCGGACGACCGTGTCGTACGGGTCCTCGCCGTGGTCCATGCCGCCGCCGGGCAGGGTCCACTTCTTCTCGCCGTCCCGTGAGACCCAGCGGGCCAGCAGCATGTGGTCGTCCCGTACGCACACGGCGTAGGCCGCCACCCTCAACTCCTCGCGCATGCACAGACGTTAGCCAAAATGTCCGCTCATGCACGGTCATCGCACCCATGACGGGTGGCGGGTTTACGCCATGACACAATCCCGCCTCGGTCAACCCTCCCCAAACATGTGTCACTTCGGTAAGGCTGAGCGACCATCCGGCACCGCATAACGGACCGGACCGATCCGAACCCGCCGCTCGGATCATCAATGTTCGTTCTCACCTGAATTCCTTACCTACAGGGATGCTGATGACCCTCACCCCCCACCCCGGCCACCGCCCGGGTGCGAGACGCGTGGCCCGCATAGCCGTGGCCGCGGGACTGGTGGCCGCGCTCTCCGCGGCCGGGCCGATACCCCTGGCCTTCTCGGCGGACGACCCGTCCGCCTCCGTCCCGACGGACGGTGGCGTCAAGTCCGCGCACGACAAGCTCGGTTCGACCGACGCCGATCTGCTCGCCGAGGCCAAGGCCGACGGCGACAAGAACGTCACGATGATGATCGCCACCACGCCCGGCAAGACCGAACAGGTCGCCGAGCAGCTGGACGCGGTCAAGGGCGGCTCCGTGGGCCGCACCTACGACAAGCTCGGCTACGTCCGCGCCACGGTCCCGACCAAGAGCGCCGACTCGGCCATCTCGGCCGCCGCGAAGCTCTCCTCCGTCCAGGGCATCGACCTGCGCCAGGAGATCGTGCTCGACGACCCCTCGCCGGTCTCGGCCAAGGACGCGAAGTCGCAGGCCACGGCGGCGAAGACATACCCGGCGCCGGGCAAGAACACGCCCGCCGAGAACCCGTACAACCCGTCCTTCGAGACGGGCGCCGTCGACTTCGTGAAGCAGAACCCGAAGGCGGACGGCCGGGGCATCACCATCGGCGTCCTGGACTCCGGGGTCGACCTCGCGCACCCCGCGCTGCAGAAGACCTCCACCGGTGAGCGCAAGATCGTCGACTGGGTGACGTCCACCGACCCGATCGTCGACGGCGACGGCAGCTGGCGCCCGATGACGAACTCGGTCGCCGGGCCCACCTTCACCTACGGCGGCCGGACCTGGACCGCGCCCGCGGGCTCGTACTCCGTCAACACCTTCCGCGAGTCCGTCACGGCGGCCGGTGACGCCGCCGGTGACGTGAACCGGGACGGCGACACCACCGACGCGTGGGGCGTGCTCTACGACGCGGCGGCCGGCACGGTCACCGTGGACGTCAACCAGAACTTCGACTTCGCCGACGACAAGCCGATGAAGCCGTACAAGGACGGCTACCAGATCGGCTACTTCGGCACCGACGACCCGTCGACCGAGGTCGCCGAGCGCCAGCCGTTCGTCGTCGAGTACCGCAAGGACGTCCCGATGGACCCCTTCGGGGGCGACTGGGTCGGCAAGAAGGCCGACTTCGTCAACATCGGTCTCATCTCCAGCGAGCACGGCACCCACGTGGCCGGCATCACCGCCGCGAAGGGCCTGTTCGGCGGCCGGATGAACGGCGCCGCGCCCGGTGCGAAGATCGTCTCCTCCCGCGCCTGCGAGTTCGGTCCCGGCTGCACCAACGTGGCGCTCACCGAGGGCATGATCGACCTCGTCGTCAACCGCGGTGTCGACATCGTCAACATGTCCATCGGCGGCCTGCCGGCGCTGAACGACGGCAACAACGCGCGCGCCGAGCTCTACACGCGCCTCATCGACACCTACGGTGTCCAGCTGGTCATCTCGGCCGGCAACTCCGGCCCGGGCGCCAACACGATCGGCGACCCCGGCCTCGCCGACAAGGTGATCTCGGTCGGCGCGTCCATCTCCAAGGAGACCTGGGCGTCCAACTACGGCTCGCAGGTCGCCAAGGACTACCAGCTGTTCAACTTCTCCTCGCGCGGCCCGCGTGAGGACGGCGGCTTCACGCCGACCCTGGTGGCGCCGGGCGCCGCGGTGAACACCGCGCAGACCTGGCTGCCGGGCGTCATCGCCCCCGAGGCGGGCTACACGCTCCCGGCCGGCTACCAGATGCTCAACGGCACCTCGATGGCCTCGCCGCAGGCGGCCGGCGCCTCCGCGCTGCTGCTCAGCGCCGCGAAGCAGAAGGGCATCGACCTGACGCCCGCGAAGCTGCGCACCGCGCTGACCTCGACCGCCGACCACATCAGCGGCGTCCAGGCGTACGCCGAGGGCGCGGGCCTGATGAACATCGTCGACGCGTGGAAGTCGGTCAAGGCGGGCGCGACCGCGCACGAGTACTCGGTCAAGGCCCCCGTCGACACGGCGATCGACTTCGCGCTGAAGACGCCGGGCTTCGGCACCGGCATCTACGACCGTGAGGGCGGCCTCAAGGTCGGGCAGAAGAAGACGTACGACGTGACGATCACCCGTACGTCCGGCGCCGACAAGGCGATCCGCCACGAGCTGCACCTGGAGAACAACCGGGACGACACGTTCCGGATCGTCGGCGACGACGTGGTCTCCCTGCCGCTGAACAAGCCGGTCACCGTGAAGATCGCCGCCAAGGCGGAGAACTCGGGCATCAGCAGCGCGATCCTGGAGGTCGACGACCCGAGGACGGTCGGCATCGACCGTCAGGTGCTCAACACGGTCGTCGCCTCCACGCCGCTGAAGTACACCCACTCGGCGTCCGGCACGGTCCAGCGCAACTCCTTCAAGTCGTACTTCATCACCGTCCCCGAGGGCGCCAAGACCCTCGAGGTCGCGATCAGCGGACTGAAGGACAAGAGCCAGACCCGGTTCATCGCCAACCACCCGTACGGCCTGGCGGTCGAGAGCACCAGCTCGCTGACCTGCTACAGCAACTTCCAGGACGGCGGGGGCTGCAAGCCGGACGTGCGCTCGTACGCCAACCCGCAGCCTGGTGTCTGGGAGATCGAGGTCGAGTCGCGCCGTACGTCGCCGCTGCTCGACAACCCCTACAAGCTGAACTTCGCGGTCTACGGCGCGAGCTTCGACCCGGAGGTCGTCACCGTCCCCGAGGCCAAGGTCGGCACCCCGACCGCCGCCTCCTGGAAGGTGACCAACGGCCTCGCCCCCGTCGACGGCAAGCTGGCGGGCGGCCCGCTGGGCTCGGCCAAGACCGACCGGCCGACCATCACGACCGGTGTCACCCAGACCACCACGGTCGAGGTGCCCGCGGGCGCCGAGTCCCTGGACGTCGCCATCGGCAACACCTCGGACACGGGCGCGGACCTCGACCTGTACGTCTACGACGCCGCGGGCACCCAGATCGCGGACTCCGCGGACGGCGACTCCGAGGAGGCCGTCTCCATCCCGAAGCCGGCCGCCGGTACGTACACCATCGAGGTCGTCGGCTACGCGGTTCCGGCCGGATCGACCGCGTACGACTACCGCGACGTCTTCTTCTCCTCCGCCCTCGGCGAGGTGAAGGTCGCGGACACCGCCGTGAAGCTCGGCACGGGCGAGTCGACCACCGTCTCCGGTGACGTCGTCGCGGCCGCCGAGGCCCCGGCCGGCCGGGAGTTCTTCGGCCAGGTCCAGCTGGTGAACGCGCGCGGCACCGCCGCGGGCACCGGCAGCGTGCGGATCGAGAAGGTCACGCCGTAGTGCGCCGGTAGTGCGTGAGCCGTACTGAGGCGAACGTACTGAGGCGAGCGGAGGGGCGGGTGTCCGGATGGACACCCGCCCCTTCGCCTTGTTCGCCGGTTCGCCTTCCGCCTTGCTGGGTCGTTCAGCGGCTCAGTCGCATGTGATGCCCTCCGACTCGGGCAGCGCCGCCTCGATCCAGGCACGCTCCCGGGCGATCTCCGCCGCCTTCGTGGTCCAGATGTCCGGCTGCGCGCTGTCCCGGGGGAAGCCGAGGAGGACGTGGTCGCCCTTCTCCAGACGGGGGTCGACGTCGTGGCTCATCGGGAAGACGATCCGGTCCTCACCCTTGTCGGGCTTGATCCAGCGGTCCACCTCCACCGTGATCCGGTCCTGTTCGACCCCCGGCACGGCCTCCACCTCGGTGACGGTGCCCTCCACGATCAGGCGGGCGCAGGCGACGTAGCCCTCCCGGCTGAGCGAGGCGGACCCGTCCCCCCCGTGGCTGTCCTCCATGCTCTCGCTGTCCCCGTCCGCCGACTGCGCGCCCGACTTCGAGCTGTTCACCCCGGCGTTGCCGCTCTGCACGACCGCCCAGCCGAGGCCGAGGACGACGGAGACGCAGGCCGCGGCGGCGAGGGTGCCGGCGGTGATCCGCAGAGCGCGCCGGGCGCGGGACGGCCGCGACGGCAGGGGGGTCACCGACGCGGAGGGGGCCGACGCGGGCCCGGACACCTGCCCGGGGTCCGTCTCGGCACCTGCCGTGTCCCCCGGCCGCGCGGCCCCGGCTCGCCCCGGCGCGACCCCGGTCACGGCGTCCTCGCCCGACACCGCCAGCGCCTCGCCGATCAGCCCCAGCTGCTCCCTCAGCAGCGCGAGGTCGGCGACGGCCGCCTCGTGGGACGCCACGAACTCGTCGTCCCGCAGCGCGTCCTCGGGCAACGGTTCGTCGAGAAGGGCCGCCATCAGAGCGTCCACACCTGCGTAGGCGGTGCCGTCGTACGTGGGCTCGTCGTACGTGGGCTCGTGGTACGTGGGCTCGTCGCGCGTCGGCTCGTCGAGCGTGGCGTCGTCGGTCGCGGCGCCGTCGCGCCTGGCGCCGTCCGGAGCGGCGCCGTCGGGAGCGGGGTCGCGTCGGTTGTCGTCTCGGGCGGTCATGTCACACCACCTCGTCCTCGTGCAGGCGGGTGCGCAGGGCGCGGACCGCCGAGTGGAGCCTGCTCTTGACCGTGCCCTCGGGGATGCCGAGCTCGTCGGCGATCCCGCGTACCGGCAGGTCGGCGTAGAAGCGCAGGACGAGGACCTGGCGCAGGGCGTCGGGCAGCTCGTCCAGGCCTCGGGCGACGGCGAGCGAGAGCACGCTGGAGTCCTCGCCCGAGGGGTGCTCGTGCTGGCGCAGCGAGGCCAGCCGCTCCCCCAGGCGCTCCTGGCGGCGCTTGGCGCGGTGCCAGTCCATCGCCAGGTTGGAGGCGACCACCGCCGCCCACGCGGACACGTCCCGCGGCGCCTCCCGGCCGCTCGCGGCCCGCTCCAGCAGCCGCAGCCGTACCTGCTGTACCCCGTCCAGCAGGTCCGACTGCGGCACACCGCCGAGCGCGAGCACGGCCCTCACCCGCCGCTCCTGGGCCGCGTCCAGCGGGTCGTCCGGCTCCTGGACCCCCTCGACGTGGCGCGCCTTTCTGCGCAGCACAGCCACCCCTCCCCTCCCGCGTTTCCCCTACGACGCCACCGCGGACCGAAACGTTCGGCCGGTTCGGTACCACTTTCCCGGCCCGGGGCAGAGGCGTACGTCACACCTTCGCGTGCGCCCGGGTGGCGTGGGCAGGGTCGAGGCAGCACAGCTTGCGGCACGGAGCCGCCGTAGGACGAATTTCTCCAGCTCAGCGTGGGTGCCGGCCAAAGAAGCGGCTCCCGCGGCGGGGGTGGACGCGTCCCGCTCCTCGAGCGTTCCGGTCAAAGGATTGGACAGGCGGACCCAGGCTGACCGCATGATGGAAATGCCTCGGCCATGCCGCAGACACACACAAGCCACGTCAAAGGAGTCGCCGTGAGGGTCGGAATCGTCGGAGCCACCGGTCAGGTCGGCACGGTCATGCGCAAGATCCTCAAGGACCGCGACTTCCCGACGCGCGAGCTGCGCCTGTTCGCGTCCGCCCGCTCGGCCGGCTCGGTCATCGACGGCGTGACGGTCGAGGACGCGGCGACCGCCGACTACTCCGGCCTCGACATCGTCCTGTTCTCCGCGGGCGGCGCGACCTCGAAGGCGCTGGCCGAGAAGGTCGCGTCGCAGGGCGCGGTCGTGATCGACAACTCCTCCGCGTGGCGCCGCGACCCCGAGGTTCCCCTCGTGGTCTCCGAGGTGAACCCGCACGCGATCGCCGACCGCCCCAAGGGCATCATCGCCAACCCGAACTGCACGACGATGGCCGCGATGCCGGTCCTGCGTCCGCTGCACGAGGAGGCGGGCCTCGAAGCGCTGGTCGTCGCCACCTACCAGGCGGTCTCCGGCTCCGGTCTCGCGGGCGTCGCGGAGTTGCACGGCCAGGTCCAGAAGGTCGCGGCCGACGCGGACAAGCTGACGCACGACGGCTCGGCGGTCGATTTCCCCGAGCCCGGTGTCTACAAGCGGCCCATCGCCTTCAACGTGCTCCCGCTCGCGGGTTCGATCGTCGACGACGGTCTGCACGAGACGGACGAGGAGCAGAAGCTCCGCCACGAGTCCCGCAAGATCCTGGAGATCCCCGGCCTCAAGGTCTCCGGCACCTGTGTGCGCGTCCCGGTCTTCTCCGGGCACTCCCTCCAGATCAACGCCCGCTTCGCCCGCCCGATCGGCGTGGAGCGCGCGACGGAGCTGCTGGCCGGCGCTCCGGGCGTCGCCCTCTCCGACATCCCGACCCCCCTCCAGGCCGCCGGCCAGGACCCCTCCTTCGTCGGCCGCATCCGCGCCGACGAGACCGTGGACAACGGCCTCGCCCTGTTCGTCTCCAACGACAACCTCCGCAAGGGCGCCGCGCTGAACGCGGTCCAGATCGCGGAGCTGGTGGCGGCGGAGCTGAGCGAGAAGTAGCCGGAAGCAGGCGGAGCGTAGGCGGGCGGGGCGCCCCACCGGATGCCGGTGGGGCGCCCCGCCCCATGCCGCGTCGACCCATGGAAGGATGGCGCAACCCACACATACCGAGGAGATGACCGCGTGCCTGGCACAAACCTGACCCGCGACGAGGCTCAGCAGCGGGCGGCGCTGCTCAGCGTCGACTCGTACGAGATCGATCTCGACCTCTCCGGCGCGCAGGGTGGGGGTACCTCCCGCTCGAGCGAGGCCGAGAGTGGGGGAGGCACCTACCGGTCCGTGACCACGGTGCGCTTCGACGTCGCGGAGAACGGCGCCACGTCCTTCATCGACCTGGTGGCCCCGACCGTCCACGAGGTGACCCTCAACGGCGACGCGCTGGACCCGGCGGAGGTCTTCGCGGACTCCCGGATCGCGCTCCCCGGCCTGCTGAAGGGCCGCAACATCCTGCGGGTCGTGGCCGACTGCGCGTACACCAACACGGGTGAGGGTCTGCACCGGTTCGTCGACCCGGTCGACGAGCAGGCGTACCTGTACACCCAGTTCGAGGTCCCGGACGCCCGCCGCGTCTTCGCGTCGTTCGAGCAGCCGGACCTGAAGGCCACCTTCCAGTTCACCGTGAAGGCCCCGAGCGGCTGGACCGTCATCTCCAACTCGCCGACGCCGGAGCCCAAGGACGACGTCTGGGTCTTCGAGCCGACGCCCAGGATCTCGACGTACATCACGGCGCTCATCGTCGGCCCGTACCACTCCGTGCACAGCGTGTACGAGAAGGACGGGCAGAGCGTGCCGCTCGGCATCTACTGCCGGCCGTCGCTCGCCGAGTACCTGGACTCCGACGCGATCTTCGAGGTCACGCGGCAGGGCTTCGACTGGTTCCAGGAGAAGTTCGACTACGCGTACCCGTTCGAGAAGTACGACCAGCTGTTCGTACCGGAGTTCAACGCGGGCGCGATGGAGAACGCCGGCGCGGTGACCATTCGCGACCAGTACGTCTTCCGCTCGAAGGTGACGGACGCCGCGTACGAGGTCCGCGCCGAGACCATCCTCCACGAGCTGGCCCACATGTGGTTCGGCGACCTGGTGACGATGGAGTGGTGGAACGACCTGTGGCTGAACGAGTCGTTCGCCACCTACACGTCGATCGCCTGCCAGGCGGACGCCCCGGGCTCGCGCTGGCCGCACTCCTGGACCACGTTCGCCAACTCCATGAAGACCTGGGCGTACCGGCAGGACCAGCTGCCGTCCACGCACCCGATCATGGCGGAGATCAACGACCTGGACGACGTGCTCGTCAACTTCGACGGCATCACCTACGCGAAGGGGGCTTCCGTCCTGAAGCAGCTCGTCGCGTACGTCGGCCAGGACGAGTTCTTCCGGGGCGTGCAGGCGTACTTCAAGGCACACGCGTTCGGCAACACGCGCCTGTCCGATCTGCTGGGCGCCCTGGAAGAGACCTCCGGCCGCGATCTGAAGGCCTGGTCGAAGGCCTGGCTGGAGACGGCCGGCATCAACGTCCTGCGCCCCGAGATCGAGACGGACGAGCACGGCGTCGTCACCTCCTTCGCGATCCGCCAGGAGGCCCCGGCGCTGCCGACCGGCGCGAAGGGCGAGCCGACCCTGCGCCCGCACCGCATCGCGGTCGGCCTGTACGAACTGGACGACGACAGTGGCAAGCTGGTCCGGGAGGAGCGGGTCGAGCTGGACGTCGACGGTGAACTGACCGCCGTGCCGCAGCTGGTGGGCAAGCGCCGCCCGGCCGTGGTCCTCCTCAACGACGACGACCTGTCGTACGCCAAGGTCCGCCTGGACGAGCAGTCGCTGGCCTTCGTCACCGAGCACCTCGGGGACTTCGAGTCCTCCCTGCCCCGTGCGCTGTGCTGGGCCTCGGCCTGGGACATGACCCGCGACGCCGAACTCGCGACCCGCGACTACCTGTCCCTGGTGCTCTCCGGCATCGGCAAGGAGTCCGACATCGGTGTCGTGCAGTCGCTGCACCGTCAGGTGAAGCTGGCGATCGAGCTGTACGCCGACCCGACGGCCCGCGAGGCGCTGCTGACCCGCTGGACGGACGCCACGCTCGCGCACCTGCGCGCGGCCGAGGCCGCCTCCGACCACCAGCTGGCGTGGGCCCGTGCGTTCGCGGCGACCGCCCGCACCCCCGAGCAGCTGGACCTCCTGGAGGCCCTGCTGGAGGGCACGCAGACGATCGAGGGGCTGGCCGTCGACACCGAGCTGCGCTGGTCGTTCGTGCAGCGGCTCGCGGCGGTGGGCCGCTACGACGAGGCGGAGATCGCCGGCGAGTACGAGCGCGACAGGACGGCCGCCGGTGAGCGTCACGCGGCCACCGCCCGGGCCTCCCGCCCGACGCCCGAGGCCAAGGCCGAGGCCTGGTCCCAGGTCGTCGAGTCGGACGAGCTCCCCAACGCGGTCCAGGAGGCGGTCATCGGCGGCTTCGTCCAGACCGACCAGCGTGACCTCCTCGCCCCGTACGCCGACAAGTACTTCGAGGTCGTCAAGTCCATCTGGGACTCCCGCTCCCACGAGATCGCCCAGCAGATCGCGGTCGGCCTCTACCCGACCATCCAGGTCTCGACGGACACCCTCCACAAGACCGACACCTGGCTGACCACGGCCGAGCCCAACGCGGCCCTGCGCCGTCTGGTCTCGGAGTCCCGCTCGGGCGTCGAACGCGCCCTGCGGGCACAGGCCGCGGACGCGGCGGCGCCCTCGGAGTGACGAGGGACTCTGCCACGACGGCGGGGGCGCCCGGTGAAGTCACCGGGCGCCCCCGCCGTTCGTCGTCACCGGTGGGTGCGGTCCCGGTCGGCACGAGCGACGAGCGGCGCTCCCGGCCGTCGTCCGCCTGACGGGGAGGGCATCGGGGTCGGGGGTGCCAGGAGCCCGGTGGGGCGCGGTCGGAGCTGGCCCAGGACGGTCGCGCCGAAGGCGACGGCCATGCCCAGGAGCTGCAGGGGTGTGAGGGCCTGGCCGAGGGCCGCCCAGCCGACCACGGCCGCCGTCAGGGGGGAGAGGGGGCCGAGGAAGGTGACCTGGGTGGCGGACAGCCGGCCGATGCCGCGGAACCAGAGCCAGTAGGAGACGGCGGTGTTGGCGAGGGCGAGGTAGAGGTAGCCGCCGACCGCGCGGCCGTCCAGGGCCGGGGGCGCGCCCTCGACGAGGAGGGCGACCGGGGCGATCAGGAGGCCGCCCGCGGTCAGTTGCCATCCGGTCAGGGCGAGGGGGCCGACCCCGGCGGGGCGGCCCCAGCGCTTGGTGAGAACCGTTCCGGTGGACATGGAGGCGGTGGAGGCGAGCGCCGCGACCACGCCGACCGTGTCCAGCGCCCCCGCCGCCTTCAGGACGACCAGGCTGACGCCGAGGGCCGCCGCGATCCCGGTGAGGAGCGTGCGGACGGTGGGCCGCTCCCCCAGCAGCACGGTCGCCAGGCCCGCGACGAACAGCGGGCCGACCGAGCCGACGACCGCCGCCATACCGCCCGGCAGCCGGTACGCGGAGAGGAAGAGCAGCGGGAAGAAGGCACCGATGTTCAGCGCGCCCAGCACCGCGGCCTTCCCCCACCAGACCCCGCGCGGCAGCGTGCGCGGAATCGCCAGGAGCAGCAGTCCCGCCGGAAGCGCGCGCACCAGGCCCGTGAACAGGGGCCGGTCGGCCGGCAGGAACTCCGTCGTCACCGCGTAGGTGGTGCCCCAGGAGATGGGAGCGAGCGCGGTCAGGGCGATGACAGGGAGACGGCTCGCGGTCTGCGAGGCGTGCGCGGTGTGCGCGGTCATGGGACGCGTCCTTCGCGGCGTGGGAGAGGTAAGGAGGTACTTGATCGGCCGAGTTAGCTTGCTGTCGATTAGCTTAGCGGTAAGCAACTTTCCGTCAAGCTACTTTCTTGCGGCCGACCCGTCGCCGTCCGATACTCACCCCATGAACCCGCGTTCCGAGCCCGGCCGACCCCTCCGCGATCCCGTCGACGCGATCATCGACCAGTGGGCGGCGGCGCGGCCCGACCTCGACACCACCGCGATGGAGGTGTTCGGCCGCGTCAACCGGCTCTCGCGCACCCTCGGCGACCGGATGGAGAAGGTCTACGGGCAGTTCGGGATCTCGCGCGGCGAGTTCGACGTGCTCGCGACCCTGCGGCGGTCCGGCGAGCCGTTCACGCTCTCGCCGCGCCAGCTCTCCGCCACCCTCATGCTCACCACCGGCGGCATGACCGGCCGCCTCGACAAGCTGGAACGTGCGGGCCTCCTGCGCCGCTCCCCCGACCCGCACGACCGCCGCGCCCTCCAGGTCACCCTCACCGACGAGGGCCTGCGCCTGGCCGACGAGGCCGTCGGAGCGGGCCTCGCCGTCCAGACCGAGGCCCTCGCCCACCTGAACGACGAACAGGCCGGCCAACTGGCCGACCTGCTGAGGCTGCTGGTGGTGGGCACGGGGTCCTGAGCGCCGCCCGAATCACCCGTCAGGCGGCCGCGCCCAGCGCGGCCGCTCCCAGCCACTCCGCCAGCGCCTCCCCGACCGCCGCGTCGTCCGCGCCCTCCGCGGCCCAGGCCACGTAGCCGTCGGGACGGACGAGCACGGTGGTACGGCGCTCGCTCGTCCAGGTCGCCACGGCGAGACGGTCCCCAAGGGTGCCGAGGGCGCCGAGGGCGCCGGTCCCGTCCGCGCCGCGCGGGCCGATGAGGACGAACCGGCCGCCGCGCAGGGACTCGTAGAGGCGGCCGGTGCTGAGGGCGACGTCCGGTACGCGGGTGCCGACCAGGCGGTGGGCGCCGCGCGGGGCGGGGTACCGGTAGCCGATGCCGGTGATCTGGCCGATCGCGCGGGTGCGGGCCGGGGGCACGTGGTTGACGAAGGTGGTCAGGGCGGCGCGCAGCGCCAGGGCCCAGGGGGACTTGGCCATGGCGAGACGGACGATGCCGCCGCTGCTGCGGAGCACGGCCCTGCCGACGGGGTGACGTTCGGCCTCGTAGCTGTCGAGCAGAGCCGGGTCCGCGTGGCCGCCCAGGACGGCGGCGAGCTTCCAGCCGAGGTTCGCGGCGTCCTGAAGGCCGGTGTTCATGCCCTGTCCGCCGGCCGGGGTGTGGACATGGGCCGCGTCACCGGCGAGGAAGACCCTGCCGACCCGGTACGCGGGGGCCTGGCGCTCGTCGCAGTGGAAGCGGGACATCCAGCGGGCGTCCCGCATGCCGTAGTCGCGGCCGAGCGCGAGCCGGGTGACCTCCCTGACCTCGTCGAGGTCGAGCGGCTCACTGTCGGGGACGTCGCGCCCCCGGTGCCAGCCGATGACCCGGTGGTAACCGTCACCGAAGGGCGCGATGAAGGCGAAGGCGTCGCCGACCGCGTTCGCGGTCAGCACCTCGTCCGGCTGCTCGTCGAGCCGTACGTCCGCGAGGACCACGGAACGGATGACGGACTTCCCCGGGAACGGCAGCCCTACCGCCTCGCGTACCGCGCTGCGGTGCCCGTCCGTCCCGACGACGTACGCGGCGGTCAGGCGGTCCGTCCCGCCGCCCGCCGTCCGCACGTCGACCGTGACACCACCGGCGTCCCCGACTCCGCCCGCGCTCCCGCCCTGCTCGACCGCCGTCACCTCCGTCTCGTACCGGAACCGCACCCCGGCCTCCACCGCCCGCCGCTCCAGGAGCTTCTCGACCTCGTACTGCGGGATCACCAGGAGGTGGTTGAAGTGGGAGGGGAGGGTGTCGAGGCGGACGGAGAGGCGTCCGAAGAGGGCGATGCGGTCGAGGGGCCGGCCCTTGGCCTCCAGCGCGTCGGCGATGCCCCGGGCGTCGAGCTGCTCCAGGGTGCGGGCGTGCGCGACGAAGGCCCGGGAGAGGTTGCTGATCCGGTGTTCGCGCTTCTCGACGAGGGTGACGGGGACGCCGACGGCGGCGAGGTCGCCGGCCAGCAGCAGTCCGGTGGGACCGGCGCCCACCACGATGACGCCCCGCGGGTCCTGGGCGTCCTGTGCGTGTTGTGCGTCCTGGGTGTGGGGGCTACGAGAGGTGTTGTCGTCGCGCTTGCCGTTCATGGCGGCCTCCTGCCAACACATGTTGGTCAACGGTTGTTGGCCAACGCCTGTTGTCAACGTAGAGAGCCATCCCTGGACTGTCAACAGGTGTTGGCCTACGTTTGTTGGCATGACCGACACGGAACCCGCGCCCTCAGCGCCACCAGCAGCACTTCGCGAACGAGCCCCCCGCCGCTCCGACACCACCCGGCACGCGATCCTCCAGGCGGCGCGCGAGCGGTTCGCGGCCGACGGGTACGACCGGGCCACCATCCGCGCGATCGCCAAGGACGCGCGGATCGATCCGTCGATGGTCATGCGGTACTACGGCTCGAAGGAGGGGCTGTACGCGGCTGCCCTCGACGTCGATCTGCGGCTGCCGGACCCGGACGCGTTCGACGCGCGGGACGTGGGGCGGCTGCTGGTGAGCCACTTCCTCGACCTCTGGGAGGAGAACGAGATGCTCACCGCGATGCTCCGGGTGGGCACCACCAACCAGGCGGGCGCCGAACGGATGCAGGGGGTCTTCCGGGACCAGTTGCTGCCGCTCGCCCGGCACGTGTGCCCCCACCCGGAGCAGGCGGCGACCCGGGCGGCCCTCTGTGCGTCACAGGTGCTGGGGCTTGCACTGACGCGTTACGTCCTGCGCTTCGGACCGACCGTGGCGCTGAGCCGCGAGGAGATCGTGCAGTGGATGGGGCCGACGGTGCAGCGGTATCTCACGGCGCACCGGGCGTAGACCCGGAGGCCGGAGGGGCCGAACGCGGCGAGGGCATCCCTCGGCGCACGGGTGCGCCGAGGGATGCCCTCGTGGAAACGTATGGAGAAGGAGGGAGCGGAGGCGGTCAGGCCTTCGCCTTGGCCTTCGGCTGACGGTCCGTGGACCTGTCCAGGACCATGACGAGACCCGTGATCACCGCGAACAGGGCGAGCGGGGCCACGACGAAGAGGCCGAGCGTCTCGAACACGCTGAGGCCCGGGCCCGGGTCGTCGCCGTCGTCGGGCGTCAGCGCGAGGGCGGGGGACGACATGAGCAGCATCATCAGCGTCGTACCGGCAGCCAGGGCGCCGGCGCGCAGGGCGTTCTTCTTGTCCACGCGCTAAAGGTAACGAACGTGGGTGAGCCGCGCGCGGGCGGGGGGCGCCTAGGTCCCTGCGGGCCTGAAAAGCACGGGGCGCAGCCCCTGCTTTTCAGGGGCTCGGGGAACTGCGCGACCAGCCCCCACTCAGCCGCACCCGCCGACGAACCCGCACCCGTGCCCGTGCCCCCGCACCCCCGAGCTAGTGGGCACCCCCACCCCGCAGCACATCCACCAGCGCGTGCAGCCGAGGCGACGCCGCCAGCTCCTCCAGCGTCACCGGCCGCCCCGCCGCGTCGGCGATCGGCAGGCGCCAGTTCGGATACTGGTCCCACGTGCCCGGCAGGTTCTGCGGGCGGCGATCGCCGAGCGTGTCGGGGAGCCAGAGGCCGATCATGCGGGCGGGAGTGCGGACCAGAAAGCGGTGGAGGGCCTGGATCTGGGCCTCCTCGGAGGTCGAGGAGATGCCGCCACCGGCCCCGTCCAGCAGCCCCAGCCGGGCGAGGAGAGCGAGCCATTCGCCCGCGTCGGCGGCCGCCTCCGCCCGTTCCTCGTCCAGGGAGCGGGTGAGCAGCCCGAGGCCGTGGCGCAGATCGACGTGGTCGCAGGTCAGCCGGGACGCGGTGGGCGGGAGGTCGTGGGTGGTGGCGGTGGCGAGACAGTTCGCGCGCCAGCGTTCCGGCGGGAGGGGGCGGCCCGTGCCGTCCCAGTCGCGTTCGAACCAGAGGACGGACGTGCCCAGCACACCGCGGGCGTCGAGCGCCTCGCGTACGCCGGGCTCGACCGTGCCCAGGTCCTCGCCGATCACCAGGGCGCCGGCCCGTTCGGCCTCCAGGACCAGGATCGCGAGCATGGCGTCGGCGTCGTAGCGGACGTACGTGCCCTCGGTCGGGGCCTCGCCCTGCGGGACCCACCAGAGGCGGAACAGGCCCATGACATGGTCGATGCGGAGGGCGCCCGCGTGGCGCAGCAGGGCGCGCAGGAGGCGCCGGTAGGGGGCGTATCCGGACGCGGCGAGGCGGTCGGGGCGCCAGGGCGGCAGGCCCCAGTCCTGGCCCCGGGAGTTGAAGGCGTCGGGGGGCGCGCCGACGGACATGCCGGCCGCGAAGTACTCCTGCTGGGCCCAGGCGTCGGCGCCGCCGGGGTGGACCCCGACCGCCAGGTCGTGCACCAGGCCGATCGGCATGCCGGCGTCGCGCGCGGAGCGCTGCGCGGTGCCGAGCTGGGCGTCGGTGAGCCAGGCCAGACGGGTGTGGAAGTCGACGCGGTCCATCAACTCGGCACGGGCGCGGGCCGTTTCGGCGGAGCGCGGGTCACGCAGGCCCGTGGGCCAGCGCGACCAGTCGGAGCCGTGGACCTCGGCGAGCGCGCACCAGGTGGCATGGTCCTCCAGCGCCTGGCCCTCCTCGGCCAGGAAGTCGCAGTACGCGGCCCGCCGCCCGGGACCGAGCGGTACGGCGCGCACCAGTTCCAGCGCCGCCTGCTTGAGGTCCCACACCGCGTCCCGGTCGATCAGCTCGCCCTTGGCCAGAACGGATTCCCGCAGGCGGGCGGCCCGCTCCAGCAGCGCGCCGAGGCGGTCGCGGTCGTCGGGGGACGCGGCGCCGGCGGCCTCCGACAGGGCGTACGGGTATTCCGGTACGTCCTCCACGCGCAGGTGCACGGGGTCCGGATAGCGGCGGGAGGAGGGGCGGGAGGGGGAGGGGTCGGGGGGGGCGCCGGGGACGGCCGCGTGCAGCGGGTTGACCTGGACGAATCCGGCGCCCAGGGCGCGGCCGGCCCAGGCGGAGAGCTCGGCGAGGTCACCGAGGTCGCCCATGCCCCAGCTGCGCCGCGAGAGGAGGGAGTAGAGCTGGACGAGGAGGCCGTACGTACGGCCGGGCGGGGCGGGCAGCCGGGCAGGGGCCACGACCAGGTGGGCCTCGGCGGTGCGGCCGTCGGGGGCGGTGGCGCGCAGGGTGTGCACGCCCGGGGGCAGTTCCTCCGCCGTGGAGCGGATCTCCCCCTCTTCTGTCTCGACGCGCAGCCGGGTGCCCTCCGGGAGGGCGGTCAGCGCGGCGGGGGGTCCGCCGTCGGCCCAGTGAACCACGGTGGGCGGCAACAGCCGTGCGGCCAGCTCCCGTTCGCGTGCGGCGAGGGCGGTGCGCACGGCCTCGGGGGTGCTCGCGTCGACATCCAGCGCGGCGAGGACGGCCACGACCGCGCCGTCCGAGGCCGCGACCGTACGGTCCGGTGAGGGGCTGTAGGAGGTGGCCACACCGTGCAGGGCGGCGAGCCGGGCCAGCGGGGTTCCGGGCGCGGGGCTCGAACCCCCTGGATCTTCTGTCATCTAGACCCCCGATGCGGCGCCGTGGGACGTGGGTTCACTGGTGAGGGGAGCCGCGTCGGCGAGGGGCGGCTCGCTGGTGAGCGGGGCCGCGTCCGGGAGCGGCGGCTCGCTGGTGAGAGGAACGTCGGCGCAGGGCCCCTCGGCGCTGAAGACACAGACGTGGGGCTCGTGGAGCTCGTAGGGCTCCGCCTCGCGTTTGGAGCGGGCCTGGGTCGGGAGGGGGGCGAACGTGGCCACGGGGGCCTCCTAGTCGTCGTACGGCGATGGGGTGCGGGTCCGGGGTACTCCAGCCCTACCCAGTGGGCGGCGCCGCAGACGTGGGTGGGCGGACATCGTGGTGTTGCTCACTCGTAGGCGTGGTCGAGATCCACCCCCGGCCCTCTATTCACTCAGTACATATACTCAGTGCATACTGGAGGGCATGAGCACCCGTCACATCCTGTTGGGGCTGCTCGCCGGGGGGCCTAGCCATGGCTACGACCTCAAGCGACGGCACGACGAACGCTTCCCGCAGGCCCGACCGCTGGCCTACGGGCAGGTCTACACGACCCTGCAACGTCTGGTCCGCGACGGCCTGGCCGAGGTCGACGGCACCGAGGCGGACAGCGGTCCGGAGCGGACGATGTACCGCTCGACGGACGAGGGGGCGCGCGAGCTGGCCAAGTGGGCCGGGGAGATCACCGCGCCCGCACCGTTCGTGACGAACGAGATCTTCGCCAAGCTCGTCGTCTCGATCCTCTCCGACGGCGACCCCGCCGCCTACCTACGGGCGCAGCGCGCCGCGCACATGGCACGCATGCGCGAGCTGACCGCCGTGAAGACCGCGCCGGGCGCCGACCTCTCGACCGTGCTCGCGGCGGACTACGCCCTCAACCACCTCGACGCCGACCTCCGCTGGATGAACACCACCGCGGCCCGGCTGACCACCCTGACCGCAGAGGTAGACGCAGCATGAACGAGCAGAACGACCGTCCCGCGCCGTTGCTCACGGCCCGCGAACTGGTCAAGGAGCACGGCAGGACCCGGGCGCTGCGGGGTGCCTCGGTGGAGCTGCGGGAGGGCGAGATCCTCGCCGTCACGGGAGCCAGCGGCAGCGGGAAGTCCACGCTGCTGCACTGCCTGGCGGGCATCGTCCGGCCGGACGAGGGCTCGGTGGCGTACGCCGGGAAGCGGCTCGACCAACTCCCCGAGAAGGAACTCAGCGTCCTGCGCCGGACGGACTTCGGAGTCGTCTTCCAGTTCGGGCAGCTGATACCCGAGCTGACGGCCGTCGACAACGTCTCGCTGCCGCTGCTGCTGGCCGGGACGGACCGCAGGGCCGCACGGGAGCGCGCCGGTGAGTGGCTGGAGCGGTTCGGTGTGCGGGGACAGGAGGAGCAGCGTCCTGGGGAGATGAGCGGTGGCCAGGCGCAGCGGGTGTCGCTGGCGCGGGCGCTGGTGACCGCGCCGAAGGTGGTGTTCGCGGACGAGCCGACCGGCGCGCTGGACTCCCTGGCGAGCGAGCAGGTGATGACGGCGCTGACGCACGCGGCCCGGGAGTCCGGTACGGCGGTGCTGCTGATCACGCACGACGCCCAGACCGCGGCGTACGCGGACCGGGAGGTCACGCTGAAGGACGGCGTCGTGGTGTCGGAGGCCGACGTGGCGCTGGAGGTGTCCCGGTGAAGGAGCTGAGGAACGATCTGCGCCTGGCGCTCCTGCTGACGCGGGGCTCGGACCGGCGGGAGTGGTGGCGGGTGGCGCTCACGGGTACGGGGGCGGCGCTGGCGACGGCGTTCGGCCTGGCGGCGGGCGTGCTGGCCTCCCTGACGGGCCGCTACCACGTGGACATGGCCGCCGGGCTGCTGAACAACCCCGGGGAACGCTCCGGGGTGATCGTGACCCTGCTGTTCCTGCTGGTCCCGGTCCTCGGCTTCCTCGGCCAGTGCACCCGGGTGGGCGCCGTCCACCGGGACCGGCGGCTGGCCGGACTTCGGCTGGCCGGTGCGTCGGCGCGCCAGGTGCGCCGGATCGCGGCGCTGGAGACGGGGCTGGCCTGCCTGGCCGGCTCACTGGTCACGACGGTCGCCTTCGTGGTGTTCCTGCTGAGCGAGTGGCGGAGTCCCACCCTCGTCGCCTGGAGCGTGATCGTGCTGGTGGCGCTGGGCGTGCCGGTGCTGGGCGCCCTGGTGAGCGTGCTGGCGCTGCGCCGGGTGGTGGCCTCGCCGCTGGGCTGGGTGCGGCGGGTGGGCCCGAGCACGGGCCGGGGGCCGGTGTGGGTGTTCCTGGGAGCGGTGACGCTGCTGGTGCTCGTGGCGGTCCTCTCCGTCGCCAACACCACCCGGAACATGGCCTACTCGTCCGGCCAGGCTCCGCTGATCGTCTGTGGCGCGCTGCTCGCGGTGGGCGCGGGCGCGGTGCTGCTGTCCGGCATCGTCTCGACACTCACCGGGCGGCTGCTCGCCGCGCGCGCCGAGAACGCGGCGGTCCTGATCGCCGCCGAGCGGCTGCGCGACGACCCGTGGGCGGCGGCCCGCACCCACGCGGCCGTCATCATGGGGGCCGTGGTCGGCAGCGGGTACATCGGCGTACGGCAGGCGCTGCTCGCGGAGATCAGCTCGCAGAAGTACCTGTCCGAGAACGACGACTTCTACATCACCGGTCTGAACTTCACCGCCGCCGCCATCCTCGTCGGCTTCGCCGTCACCCTGTTCGGGCTGGCCGTCGGCACCGCCGAGTCGCTCGCCACCCGCCGCCGGGGCCTGGCCGCGCAGGTCGCCGCCGGGGTGCCGTACGAGGTGCTGGGCCGGGCCCTGCTCCTGGAGACCGCGCTGCCGCTGGCGCCCTCGGTGCTGGTGGGCGGGGCCGGCGGCACGACGATCGCCTTCGTGTACGCCACGTCCGTGGGCGGCACCTCGGTCCTGCCGTTCGAGGCGCTGCTGGTGCCCGTCGCGATCTACGGCGCCTGTCTCCTCGCGGCGGCCACCTCCCTGCCGCTGCTCAGGCGGACGATCCGGCCCACGGAGCTGCGGTACGCCTGACGGCGGGCGCACGTCGGCAGGCGCACGACGGCAGGCGCACGACGGCAGGCGCACTACGGCGGGCGCATCGGACCCGGCGTCCCGGGAGGCCACGGGGGGCTTCCTGGGACGCCGTCGAACGAACGTGCTGAACCGGTGCGGCGGCGGCACCGGACGTTCTGCCGCCTACTTCGCCGCCGGGGCGATCGGCGTCGCCCGTTCCGACTGGGGCGAGGCCGTGTTGGCGTAGACCGACGGGGCGGCGACCGCGGCGCTCGGGTCGTCCCCGTCGTCGGCCACGGCGACCGGCGCCCCGCCCACGATGCGGATGTCGGCCGCGTCGAAGGCCTTCTTGATGCGCCAGCGCAGCTCGCGTTCGACCGTGAGGGCCTTGCCGGGCATCGTCTTGGCGGAGACGCGGACGACCATCGAGTCCAGGAGCACGTCGTCGAGGCCGAGGACCTCGATGGGGCCCCACAGGAGCTCGTTCCAGGGCTCCTCCTTGCTCATCGCCTCACCGACCTCCGTCAGGGTGCGGCGGACCTTGTCGAGGTCCTCGTCGTAGCGGACGGTGACGTCGACGCCGGCCGTGGCCCAGCCCTGGGAGAGGTTGCCGATGCGCTTGACCTCGCCGTTGCGGACGTACCAGATCTCGCCGTTGTCGCCGCGCAGCTTGGTGACGCGCAGGCCGACCTCGATGACCTCGCCGGAGGCGACGCCCGCGTCGACGGTGTCACCGACGCCGTACTGGTCCTCCAGGATCATGAAGACACCGGAGAGGAAGTCCGTGACCAGGTTCCGGGCGCCGAAACCGATGGCGACGCCCGCGACACCGGCGGAGGCCAGCAGCGGGGCGAGGTTGATCTCGAAGGTGGCGAGGACCATCAGGGCCGCCGTGCCCAGGATCAGGAAGGACGCCACCGAGCGCAGCACCGAACCGATGGCCTGGGAGCGCTGCCGGCGGCGCTCGACGTTGACCAGCAGGCCGCCGAGGGTGCCGCCCTCCACGCCGGGGACGGAGCGGTTCATCCGGTCTATGAACTTGGTGATCGCCCGCCGGACGAACACTCTCAGCACCGCCGCTATCACCACGATCAGCAGGACGCGGAGACCGATGGCCAGCCATGTGGACCAGTTCTCCTCCACCCAGCTGGCGGCGTTGGTCGCGCTCTCCTGGGCGTCCTCCAGCGACGGCACGGCCGGTGTCGTCGTCGTCTCCGAGGGGGACGGCGACGGCGTGGCGGCGGCCAGTAGGAGGGGCAGGGAAGAAACGGACGACACGGCGGATACCTCCAGGTGCGATATCTGCCCTCCGGTACGGGGTCAAGATCCGTCGGGTCACGGATGGGTCACCGGACGGGCAGACCCACCACACTAACGGGGCATTGTGTGGAGGTCGTCGCCATGTTCGAGGGAGACAAGGCGCTCACCAGGGAGTGAAGGGCGCACGCGGCGGGGGATGAATGAGGTGTGGTCGAAAACACTCCCAGCCCGTTACCGGGACATGGTGGCGCTTCCACCAGGCCGGAGGGGAGACTGACTACGGATCGTCCACGGCGCGAGCCACGCGCCGCCGGCGTACAAGGAGGCATCCGTGCCGCACGTCCTGGTCCTCAACGCGTCGTACGAGCCGCTCGGCGTCGTACCGCTCCGCCGCGCGCTCGTCCTCGTCCTGGAGAACAAGGCCGTCTCCCTGGAAGAATCCGGCGCCTATCTGCACAGCGCGACCGTCACAGTCCCCGCACCCAGCGTGGTCCGGCTCAAGCGATTCGTCCGGGTTCCCTATCGGGGGCCCGTTCCTCTGACCCGTAGGGCGCTGTTCGCCCGCGACGGGGGCCGGTGCATGTACTGCGGTGGCGTCGCAACCAGCGTCGACCACGTCATCCCGCGCAGCCGCGGGGGCAAGCACGTCTGGGACAACGTCGTCGCGTCGTGCCGTCGCTGCAACCACGTCAAGGCCGACCGCCATCTCGTGGAGATCGGCTGGCGGCTCCGCCACAAACCCGCACCGCCCACCGGGCTGGCCTGGCGCATCATCGGCACGGGCCATAGGGACCCGCGCTGGCTGCCCTACCTGCAGCCGTACGGCGCGGACGACGCGTTGGCCCGGATCGACGGCATCTCCGCCTGACGGTCCGGGTTTTTGCATGGCCCGGCGCCCTCGCCGCGGGGGCACCCGGCATTTTGCGGTCGTCGGCCTTCTACCGTCGGTCACCGGTCACCGGTCACCGGCCGTCGGTCATGGGCGCGGAGCCTTCCGGAACACACGCGTCCAGTTGACCTGCGTCTTCTTCGCCGCCTTCACAGGTACCCCGCATTCCCTCCGCACCCATGATCGCCTAGTGTCACCCCAACAGCGGGCCCTTGTTCTGGAGCGCAACGCCCAGGGGCCCGCCTCGAATGTGGGGATTCATGCGCAAGCTCGCCATCAGCGCCGCCGTGTCCGGCGCCCTGGCACTCACCGGCCTGGCCGCGCCCGCCGCGTCGGCCGACTCGCCGGATCTGACCTTCGGCGCGGTCACGGTCAACAACGGCAAGCCGATCGCGGTCGGGACCAAGGCCGCGGTGACCGTGCCGGTCACGTACAGCTTCACCAGGCCGGACGACCTCGTCATCGACTACAAGAACAACTTCCTGATAGTCGCCCTCTACCGGGGCCCGTTGGTGGAGACCGACAACGCCGTCGAGGCGGGCTCGAAGCCCGTCTGCACCACGACCGCGACGACGGACACCACGGTGACGGAGTCCTGCGCCGCGAAACTGACCATCGACCCGCGGGACAACCTCTACACCGCCGCGGACGCCACCACCTGGAAGGCCGCCGCCCTCTACAGCGAGACGGCGATCGACCTCGACGAGTCCGACGGCCACATCAGCCTCCACACCGGCATCGACCTGTGGGGCAACCTCGGCACCGCCAAGCTCCAGCGGATCTCCAGGGTCACCGTCAACGCCACCCCGGAGCCCGCCGTCAAGGGCCGCACCCTGACCGTCAAGGGCAAGCTCACCCGCGCCGACTGGAACACCGGTACGTACGCGGGCTACAAGGGCCAGAAGGTCACCCTGCAGTTCAAGGCGAAGGGCGCCACCGCCTACACCGACGTCAAGACGGTGACCTCCGGCACGGGCGGGGCCCTGTCCACCACCGTGAAGGCGTCGAAGGACGGCTCGTACCGCTACAAGTTCGCCGGTACGTCCACCACCGCGGCGAAGACGTCCGCGGCGGACTACGTCGACGTGAAGTAGCACCACCGCCCGCGACGCGGGCGCCGGCCCCCGGGAGACGTTTCTCCGCCGCCCGGGGGCTTTTTCATGGCCGGATATTGACGCTCGCCTGGTCTAGTCCTATCGTCCTGGCATCCGATAGGAAACTTTCCTAACAGTTGGGCAGGTGGCGGACCCATGGCAGGAACCCCTCGCGTACTGCGCGCCATGAACGACCGCGCCGCACTCGATCTGCTGCTGGAGCACGGACCGCTCTCCCGGACCCGGCTCGGCAGGCTGACGGGGCTGTCCAAGCCGACCGCCTCACAGCTCCTGGCCCGCCTCGAAGCCGCCGGACTCGTGGTCGCCACGGGCACCGGCGGGGACGGCGCCCGCGACGGCGGCCCCGGCGGCAGCGGATCCGGTACGGGCCGCCCCGGCCCCAACGCCCAGCTCTACGCGGTCGACCCGACCGCCGCGTACGTCGCCGGCCTCGACGTCACCCCCGAACGCGTCCTGGCCGCCGTCGCCGACATCACCGGCCGCACGGTGGGCGAGCACGCCGTCCCCACCCCCGGACGCCACCCCGGCGAACCGGTCGTACGGCAGGTCACCACCGCCCTCGACGGGGCGGTCAAGGCCGCCGGGCTCACCCGGTCCGACGTGCGCCGGCTGGTCATCGGCACGCCGGGCGCCTTCGACCCCACCACCGGTCGGCTGCGGTACGCCTCGCACCTGCCCGGCTGGCACTCCCCCGCCCTGCTCGACGAACTCGCCGCCGCCCTGCCGATGCCGGTGGAGTACGAGAACGACGTGAACCTCGCCGCGCTGGCCGAACAGCGGCTGGGCGCGGCCAAGGGCCACGACGACTTCGTGCTGCTGTGGAACGAGGGGGGCCTCGGCGCCGCGGTCGTCCTCGGCGGGCGGCTGCACCGGGGGTTCACCGGGGGTGCCGGCGAGGTCGGCTTCCTGCCGGTCCCCGGGGTGCCGCTGGTCCGCCATGTCACCAAGGCGAACAGCGGCGGCTTCCAGGAACTCGCCGGTTCGCAGATCATTCCCCGGCTCGCGCGCGAGCTGGGGATCCCCGACCTCCCCGAGGGGCCGTACGCCGAGGTCGCGGCGGCGCTCGTCGCCCGGGCGGCCGAGATCGACTCCGGCCCCCACCGTCAACTTCTGGCCACGTACGCCACAGGCGTCGCGACCGGTCTGGCCTCGCTCGTGTCCGTGCTCGACCCCGAGCTGATCGTCCTCAGCGGCTCGGCGCTGGTCTCCGGAGGAGAGCCGTTGCGGGCTCTCGTGGAGGCCGAGCTGGGCGAGCTGGCCGCTGCCCGGCCGCGGCTCGTCCTCGGTGCCGTACGCGAACAGCCCGTGCTGCGGGGGGCGTTGGAGAGCGCCCTCGCGACGACCCGCGACGAAGTCTTCGACACGCTGACGCTCCGCTGAGCCCGGGCGCCCTCCAGGTCGTCCACAGACCGGCGGTCCGTCGTGGCGGGTCGCGCCCACGCGGCGGAGCCGCACATCGACACAGCCCCGCGCCCCTGCATCGCCTGGGGCGCGCCCTCCTCCTCTCAGATCACCCTTCCTTCCCTCAGGAGACCCCGCCATGTCCGGAATATCCAAGAACGCGGCGATCGCCCTCGCCGCCACCGCCTCCCTCGCGCTCCTCACCACCGCCTGTACGGGGCAGTCCGGGTCCACCGCCTCCGACGACCCGAACGCCAAGACGACGATCACCTTCTGGCACGGGTGGAGCGCGCCCGGCGAGGCGAAGGCGATCCAGGCGAATGTGGACCGGTTCGAGAAGAAGCACCCGAACATCACGGTGAAGGTCGTCGGGAACATCAACGACGACAAGCTCAACCAGGCGCTGCGGGCGGGCGGTTCGAACGGGCCGGACGTCGTGTCCTCGTTCACCACGTCCAACATCGGCAAGTTCTGCTCCTCCGGGGCCTTCGCCGACCTGAAGCCCTTCATCGAGAAGTCGAAGCTCGACCTCGACGAGATCATCCCGAAGCCGATGCTGGACTACACGCAGTTCGAGGGCACCCGGTGCGCGCTGCCGCTGCTGGGGGACGCGTACGGGCTGTACTACAACAAGGACGCGTTCGAGAAGGCCGGCGTCAAGGCTCCGCCGAAGACGTGGTCGGAGTTCGCGGAGGTCGCGAAGAAGCTGACCAAGACCAAGGGCGACGGCTACTCCCAGCTGGGCTTCATGCCGAACTACCACGGCTACGAGACGGTGGTGGACCACTACATGTCACAGTGGGACCACGCCTACTTCGACGCCGACGGCAAGTCGAACATCGCCAAGGACCCGGCGTTCGCGGAGATGTTCACGTACCAGAAGAAGCTGGTGGAATCGCTCGGCGGTTTCGCGAAGCTGGAGAAGTACCGGAACACCTTCGGTGACGAGTGGGGGGCCAAGCACCCGTTCCAGACGGGTCAGGTGGCCATGCAGCTCGACGGTGAGTGGCGGCTCGGGATGGCCGAAGCCGCCGGGACGGACTTCGAGATCGGCACAGCGCCGATGCCCGTGGCCGACGACGAGGTGGACGAGTACGGCAAGGGCTTCCTCTCCGGCACGATCATCGGCATCGCCCCGCAGAGCGAGAAGCAGAACGCCGCCTGGGAGCTGGTGAAGTACCTGACGACCGACACCGAGGCCGTCGTCAACTTCGCCAACGCCATCCACAACGTGCCGTCCACGTTCGCGGCCCTGAAGTCGCCCGACCTGAAGGTGGACGAGGGCTTCCAGACCTTCCTGGACATCGCCCAGAACGAGCACTCGAACACTCCGCCGGCCTCCGTCAACGGCTCCACGTACCAGACGACGCTGCAGGACTTCGGCTACCAGTACGAGTCCGGCAAGGTGACGGACCTCCAGAAGGGCCTGGAGAAGACCGCCAAGCAGATCGACACCGACATCGCGCAGGCGAAGTAGCCCCCGGTGTCCACGCTCACTCTCCGCGCGAAGCGCCGCAGGTCGGCGCTTCGAACGGCGGCCTTCCTGGCACCGTGGCTCATCGGGTTCGGCGTCTTCTTCGCCTACCCCCTGGTGTCCACCGTCTACTTCTCCTTCATGAAGTACGACGGCTTCGGCGCCCCCCGGTTCCGCGGCCTCGGCAACTGGTCCTACGTCCTCCACGACTACCCGATGTTCTGGCCGGCCCTGCGCAACACGCTCTGGCTGGTGCTGATCATGGTCACCTGCCGGGTGCTCTTCGGGCTCGGCGTCGGTCTGCTGATCACCAAGATCAAGACCGGGGCGGGTGTCTTCCGCACCCTCTTCTATCTGCCGTACCTCGCCCCGCCGGTCGCCGCGACGCTGGCCTTCGTCTTCCTCCTCAACCCCGGGACCGGGCCGGTCAACTCGGTCCTCGACGGACTGGGCCTGCCGACGCCCGGCTGGTTCACCGACCCGGCCTGGTCCAAGCCGGCGCTCACCGCCCTCGCGCTGTGGGGCGTGGGCGACCTGATGGTGATCTTCATGGCCGCGCTGCTCGACGTCCCCAAGGAGCAGTACGAGGCCGCCGAACTGGACGGGGCCTCGGCCTGGCAGCGCTTCCGGTTCGTGACGCTGCCGACCATCTCGCCGATCGTGATGTTCGCCGTGGTCACGGGCGTGATCCAGACCATGCAGTACTACACGCAGCCCCTGGTGGCCGGGAAGGTCGCCTCCGGCATCATCGGCGGCTCCGGGCAGCAGTTCGAGCCGGGCTACCCGGACAAGTCGACCCTGACGCTGCCGCAGCTGGTCTACAACCTGGGCTTCCAGCGCTTCGACTACGGCTCCGCCTGTGTGGTCGCCCTCGTGCTGTTCGCCCTGTCGATGGTGTTCACCGCGCTGCTGATGCGGCGCCGGGGCGGACTGATCGGAGCGGGTGACCGATGACCCAGGTACTGGACGTACGCGACGAGCCCGTCACGACGGTGGCGGCCCCCGACAGCGAGCGGACCGCCCGCCGCCGGGCGCTGCTGGAGTGGATCGCCGTCCACTCGCTGGGTGTGGCCGCCGCGCTCTTCTTCACCCTGCCCTTCGTCTTCGTCGTGCTGACCTCGCTGATGAGCGACCAGCAGGCACTCACCCGCGATCTGGTCCCGGACACCTGGGAGTGGGACAACTACCGCCAGGTCCTCGACACCCCCGGCTTCCTGACCTGGTGGCGGAACACCCTGGTCTACGCGGGCCTCGGCACGGTCCTCACCGTCGTGTCGTCCCTCCCCGTGGCGTACGCGCTCGCCAAGTTCCGCTTCCGGGGCCGTGGTCCGGTGCTGATGCTGGTCATCTCGATGATGATGCTGCCGCCGCAGGTCGTGGTGATCCCGATGTACCTGTTCTGGGCCAAGCAGATGGACCTGTCCGGTTCGCTGTGGCCGCTGATCATCCCCATGGCGTTCGGGGACGCGTTCTCCATCTTCCTGCTGCGGCAGTTCCTGATGACCATCCCCGACGAGTACCTGGACGCGGCCCGCGTCGACGGCTGCGGCGAACTGCGCACCCTGCTGCGGGTCGTCCTGCCGATGGCCAAGCCGGGTATCGCGGCCGTCGCCCTGTTCCAGTTCTTCTACGCCTGGAACGACTACTTCGGACCACAGATCTACGCGTCCGAGAACCCGGCCGCCTGGACGCTCAGTTACGGCCTGGAATCCTTCAAGGGCGCGCACCACACCGACTGGAACCTGACCATGGCCGCGACCGTCCTGGTCATGGCCCCCGTGATCCTCGTGTTCTTCTTCGCCCAGAAGGCGTTCGTCGAAGGCGTCACCCTGACCGGAGTCAAAGGTTGATACAGCTATGAAGCTCACCGTGGTCGGCGGAGGCTCGACCTACACACCCGAACTCGTCGACGGGTTCGCCCGGCTCAGGGACACGCTGCCGATCGAGGAGCTGGTGCTCGTCGATCCGGCCGCCGACCGGCTGGAGCTGGTCGGCGGGCTGGCCCGCCGGATCTTCGCCCGCCAGGGGCACCCGGGCCGGATCGTCACCACCGATGACCTGGACCGGGGCGTCGAGGGCGCGGACGCCGTGCTGCTCCAGCTCCGCGTCGGCGGCCAGGCCGCCCGGGAGCGGGACGAGACCTGGCCGCTGGAGTGCGGCTGCGTCGGGCAGGAGACCACCGGCGCGGGCGGCCTGGCGAAGGCGCTGCGCACGGTCCCGGTCGTCCTGGACATCGCCGAGCGAGTGCGCCGGACCAACCCGGACGCCTGGATCATCGACTTCACCAACCCGGTGGGGATCGTGACCCGCGCCCTGCTCCGGGCCGGCCACAAGGCGGTCGGCCTGTGCAACGTGGCGATCGGCCTGCAGCGGAAGTTCGCCGCGCGTCTCGGTGTGGCGCCGGCCGAGGTGCACCTGGACCACGTGGGCCTCAACCACCTCACCTGGGAGACGGGGGTCCGCCTCGGTGGCCCCACGGGCGAGGACGTCCTGCCGAAGCTGCTGGCCGACCACGGCGAGGCGATCGCGGCCGACCTGCGCCTGCCCCGCCCGGTCCTGGACCGCCTCGGTGTGGTCCCGTCTTACTACCTGCGTTACTACTACGCCCACGACGAGGTCGTACGGGAGCTGGGGGCAAAGCCCTCACGGGCCGCCGAGGTGGCCGCGATGGAGCGGGAGTTGCTGGAGATGTACGCCG
Organism: Streptomyces gottesmaniae; assembly: GCF_031845845.1. Taxonomy (NCBI): domain Bacteria; kingdom Bacillati; phylum Actinomycetota; class Actinomycetes; order Kitasatosporales; family Streptomycetaceae; genus Streptomyces; species Streptomyces gottesmaniae. The sequence goes on along the minus strand of NZ_JAVRFJ010000017.1, from coordinate 151,547 downwards.
ACCCGGCGCTCGACGAGAAACCCGCGCTGCTCGCCCGGCGGGGCGGGGCCTTCTACTCGGAGGCGGCCGTGGACCTCGCCGCGTCACTGCTGGGCGACGGGGGCAGCCCGTACCAGGTGGTCAACACCGTCAACGGATCCACGCTGCCGTTCCTGCCCTCGGACGCGGTGATCGAGGTGCAGGCCGCCGTGGGCCCGGACGGCGCGGAGCCGCTGCCGGTACCCACCGTGGACCCGCTGTACGCGGGCCTGATGGCGAACGTGACCGCCTACGAGGACCTGGCCCTCGACGCGGCCCTGCGCGGCGGCCGGGACCGGGTCTTCCGGGCCCTGCTCTCCCACCCCCTGATCGGCCAGTACGAGTACGCCGAGACCCTCACCGACCGGCTGCTCGCACACAACCGGGAGCACCTCGCGTGGGCATGAGCGACGGCGTGCGCGGGAGTTCGACCGCGGGCACCCACCCCGATCCGGGCGCGGGCGTACGCGGGCGTGACGGCGGGCGCGGGAGCGTGCTCGCCGTCGACGCGGGCAACAGCAAGACCGACGTGGCCGTCATCGCGCCCGACGGGGAGGTGCTGGGCGCGGCGCGCGGCGGCGGGTTCCAGCCGCCGACGGTCGGGGTGACCGTGGCGGTCGACGGCCTCGCGGAGGTCGTACGGCGGGCCTTCGCCGAGGCCGGCGTCGGCTCGGTCGACCATGTCTCGGCGTGCCTCGCGAACGCCGACTTCCCCGTGGAGGAGCGGGGACTGGCGGCGGCGCTGCGCACGCGCGCGTGGGGCACGACCGTCGAGGTCCGCAACGACACCTTCGCGATCCTGCGGGCCGGCGTGGCCGAGCCCCGGGGCGTGGCCGTGGTGTGCGGTGCCGGCGTGAACTGCGTCGGCATGCGCCCGGACGGCCGCACCGCCCGCTTCCCCGCGCTGGGACGCGTCTCCGGGGACTGGGGCGGCGGTTGGGGCCTGGCCGAGGAGGCGATGTGGCACGCGGCCCGCGCCGAGGACGGCCGGGGCGGTCCCACGGCACTCGCCGAGACGCTGCCCGCGCACTTCGGCCTGGAGTCCGTGTACGCCCTGGTCGAGGCCCTGCACCTCGGACACATCCCGGCCGTCCGCCGCCATGAACTGACCCCGGTCCTCTTCACCACGGCGACCGGCGGCGACCCGGTGGCCCGCTCGCTGGTGGACCGCATGGCCGAGGAGGTGGTGGCGATGGCGACGGTGGCCCTGACCCGCCTGGACCTCCTCGGCGAGGAGACCCCCGTCCTCCTCGGCGGCGGTGTCCTCGCCGCCCGGCACCCCCTCCTCGACGCCCGGATCCGCGAGGCGCTGGCCGCCGCCGCGCCCAAGGCCGTTCCCCGGGTCGTCACGGCCGCCCCGGTGCTGGGCGCGGCGCTGCTCGGCCTCGACCACGTGGGCGCGCCGCGCGGGGTGCACGCGCGCGTGCGGGCGCACTACGAAAGAGGCTGACCCGCTCCCGCGCCACCCTCCCGATCTCCCCTCGAACACGTTCGAACCCCCAGGGAACCGAACCCCGACGAGGCGCGTATTCATGGGCAGGGGGTGGTGCGGGAAGCCTTGTGCCGCGCCGGAATTCGACAAGGACAGCGCCTACGGACACGATCGGGGAACAAGATCGAGTCAAGGTCTGTGCGTTGTCAGTCCCGACGGCGATACTGGCGGCCGTGCACCTCTGTCCGTGCGAGCGGGCGGAAGCGATGGACGGATGACCAGGGGGAGGTCAGGTGACATTCACGCCGGAGGGCAGCGCGGCACCGACGGCACCACCCACGGGCCCGGGTCCCACCGTGCCGCCTCAGGCCGCACCCGGGTCGAGGTCCCCCGTGCCGCCTCCGGCCCCGGACGGCGGGCCGCCCCGCCGGACCGCGTTCGCCGAGGGCGTCGACCGGCTGCGCGCCGCCGCGACGACCGAGCCGGGCCGCCTGCGCATCATCGGCGCCGTCCTCGCGCTCCTGGTCGTCGCGTTCGGCTCCGTCACCGCCTGGCAGATGAACGACCGCGCGGCCGCCGCCGACGACGTGCTCCACGGCAGCCAGCCGCTCAGCTCGGCGGCGGCCGACATCTACAGCTCCCTCGCCGACGCGAACACCGCCGCATCCAGCGGCTTCCTCGCGGGCGGGCAGGAGACGAAGCAGTCCCGCGACGAGTACGAGCGGGAGATCAAGGAGGCGGCCGACAACCTGGCGATCGCCGCCTCGGCCTCGGAGCCCGGCTCGAACTCCGAGAAGCGCGTCGCCGAACTCAACGCCCTGCTCCCGGAGTACAAGGGCCTGGTCGAACGGGCCCGGGCCAACAACCGGCTGGGCTATCCGCTGGGCGGCGCCTACCTGCGCTACGCCAACGACAAGATGCAGAACCAGATGCTCCCGAAGGCCGAGGAGATCTACGACAACGAGAACGAGCGGCTGCGCGACGACTACGCCGACGCCACGTCGTATCCATGGGCCGCGATCGCTCTCGGTGCGGTTGCCATCGGTGGCCTGGTCTGGGCGCAGCGACGCAACTACCGTCGCACCAACCGTGTGTTGAACCACGGCATGGTCGCCGCGACAGCCGCCTCCACGGTCGTCCTGCTCTGGCTGGCCGTGGGCCACACCGTCGCCCGCTCGGGCCTGAACGACTCCTACGACAGCGGCGTGCGCTCGCTGACCGCGCTGAACGACGCCCGCATCGCCTCCCTCAGAGCCCGGGGCAACGAGAACCTGACGCTGATCAGCCGGGGTGCGCAGACCACCGAGATCACGGTCGACGGCGAACCCCGTGCCGTGGACGAGTTCGACCACAACTTCGGGCTGGAGATGGCCGCCCTGGAGAAGCAGCTGGCCGCCGCCGAGGGACTCGCCGACGACGACAGCGGCAAGAACCCCGTACGGGCCGCCGGCGCGGGCATGGAGGAGTGGCTCGACCGGCACGACAACGCCCGCGCCGCCGACGACAAGGGCGACTACCAGTGCGCTCTCGACCAGGTGATCGGCGGCCGGTCCACGCCCGACTGCCCGGACGGCGACAAGCCGACCGGTGAGTGCTTCGACGAGGTCGACAAGAACCTGGGCATCGCGAGCGCGTACGAGAAGCGGGAGTTCCTCACGGCGGCCCAGGGCGGCCGTGACGCGATGCTCGGGCTCCCCGTGGGTGCCGCCGTACTGGCCGTGCTGGGCGCGGCCGGCGCGGTGCTGGGCATCGGGCGCAGGCTTTCGGAGTACCGGTGACGACGGCGGGAGGAGACTCGGTGGAAGGAGGAGCGATGAACGCGGTACGGCGCCTGCGGGCCGGTCTCAAGGGCTGGGGCGGCGTGGGCGCGATGGCTGTCCTCTGCGCCCTGACCCTGGTCTTCGCCCTGGTGCTGCCGGTGAAGGGCACCCGCGGCGACGGCGCGACGGGCACCGGGGGTCAGGGGTTGGCCCGGGGCACGCAGGCGCGGGCGGACGAGTGCGACACCATGAAGGATCCGGAGAACCAGAGCCTGAGGCCCTCCTCGGACGAGTCCGGCCCGGCGATCGAGCGGATCAGGGACAACGACGTCCTCACGGTCGGCGTCGACCAGAACAGCTTCCGCTGGGGCTATCGCGACCCGAACAGCAGCAAGGACGAGGCCGAGTTGGAGGGCTTCGACATCGACATCGTGCGCCGCATCGCCCAGGAGATACTGGGCGACCGGGACAAGGTTCGCTTCCGTGCGATTCCCACCAGCCAGCGCATTCCCGCGCTCCAGGACGGGATCGTCGACATGGTGGTCCGCACCATGACGATCAGCTGCGACCGCATGCAGGATGTCGCCTTCTCCCAGCCGTACTTCAAGACCGGGCAGCAGGTCCTGGCCCCCAAGTCCTCGACGATCAACGGCTACGGCAAGACGCTGGCGGGCAAGAAGATCTGCACGGCGGCCACTTCCACCGCCTGGTCCACCCTCGAGGCCGGCAAGAAGTCGGGCGAGCTGCCCGCCTCCGCCGACATCTCCCTGACCGTCCCCAACCAACTCGACTGCCTGGTACGGCTCCAACTCGGCGAGGTCGACGCCGTGGTCACCGACGGAGCGCTCGCCGCGAGTCAGGCGGCGCAGGATCCGACGGTGGATCTGAAGGGCGCTCCGTTCACCACCGAGTACTACGGCGTGGCGATGAACCTGAAGGACGTGGATCTGGTACGCCGGGTCAATCAGGTGCTGGTGGACTACCTCAAGGACGGCTGGCAGGACTCGTACGACACGTGGCTGTCCGGGACGCTCGGCGACGACTCGGCGCAGTCCCGGCCGCCTTCCCCCCAGCAGTACAGCGACTGACCGACCGGGACCGACGTACGAGGGCCGCATTCAACTGACGGACACCGACAGCAGCGAGAGGTGATCGATGGGCGTCGCGGGATCCACCGGGCCGGTGATGGACCGGGACGAGGTGGACCGTGCGCTCGCGCGGCTCGGCGCGGAGCACGAGGCCATCGAGACCTCACTGCTCGCACTTCAGGACCACGCGGGCCGCAGGCTGCTCGAAGGCGCCGAGCTGACCGGCGTCACCAAGGAGCGCTGGAGCGCCGCGGAGGCGTCGATCACGCTGCTGTGGGCGTACTTCGACGCGTACTCGGACGCGTTGCGCAGCGCCCGGGAGATCCGTTCGCGGCGCCGCTGGTCCAGCCGTGAGGACCTGGTGGAGCTGACCGAACTGCTGCGCGGGGAGGCGGTCACGGTCGCCGGCTCCGCGACGGCGATGGCGAACGCGCCGACGCTGCAGGGCACCACCCGGCTCAGCGAACAGTTCTCGCTGGTCACGCTGGTGGACCGGATGAACGACCTGTACGCGTCCTCGCTGGACATGGTCGTGGCCGCCGACGCGGTGTGGTCCGCGCTGCCCGCCAGAATCGATCTGCTGGCCGCCGAGCTCCAGCGCACCCGTCACCTCGCGCACTCCGTGGGCGTCCGCCCCGGCGAGCATCCGGCCGGCGACGACCTGGAGCGGATCACCCGCACCCTCACCCGGCTCCGTGAGCAGGTCGTCTCGGACCCGCTGGCCTTCTGGGTGCCCGCGCCGGGCAGTTCGGCTCCCGGTGGCGGCCGCCCGGACACCTCCACGTACGACCGCGAAGCACGGGCCCTGGAGGACGTGCGGCGGGAGATCGACGCCGTGCTGACGGTCCGGCAGGACGCGGAGGCCCGGCTGGTGAAGCTGCGGGACGTCCTCAGCCGCGCGGACCGCACGCTCGCCGAGGCGCGCAGCGCGCGCGGCGAGGTGCTGGCGAAGATCGCCGCGACGGAGGTGCCCGTGGTGAGCGGCCCGCCGACGGTGCTGCAGGAGCAGTTGGCGATGGCGGCGGAGTACCGCAGACACGCGCAGTGGCACCGGCTCTCCCCGCTCCTGGAGTCCCTGGAGCAGAAGGCGGACGACGAACTGCTGCGGGCCCGCGAGTCGTTGACGGCGGTCACCGCGCCGCTGGCGATCCGCGCGGAGCTGCGCGGCCGGCTCGACGCGTACAAGGCGAAGGTCGCCCGGCACGGGTTCGCGGAGGACTCGCTGCTGGTCGAGCGGTACGACGCGGCGCGGCGCATGCTGTGGAGCGCCCCCTGCGATCTGCGTGTCGCCGAGATGGCGGTGCTGCGCTACCAGCACGCGGCCGCCGAACTGCTGGGCCAGTCGGTGCCGCCCCAGCGTGCGCCCCAGGACCGAAGGGAGGAACAGCCGTGAGTGGGACACAGGAGAGCGAGAGCCCGGCGGGCGAAGAGGCGCCGCGGCAGTCGTGCCAGCGGCCCGGTTGCTCGGGTTCGTACGAGGACGTGGGCGGCGGCGAGCTGTACTGCGACGAGTGCGGTCTGGCGCCGGTCGTCTCGGCGAGCGGCATGGTCAACTCCCCGCCCACCGGCATCACCGGGGGCGGTCGGGGTTCGCGCGGCTCCGGTTCCAGCAGTACGCGCTCCTCGCGTTCGTCCGCGCGCTCCTCGCAGTCCCGGCGCTCGGTCTCCGGCCGGCTCTCCCGTGCCCTGTCGGGCCGGTCGACGGGCCGCTCGGTGTCGGTGCGCAGCTCCGGCAAGACCTCCGGCACCTCGGGGCGGGCGCGGCTCGGCGTGGGTCTGGTGCAGGTCCCGGACGTACCACGCCCCGACCCGCGCTCGATGGTGCTGGAGACCGCCGAGGTGCCCGAGCGGAAGCGGTTCTGCTCGCGCTCCGACTGCGGGGCGCCGGTCGGCCGGGCGCGCGGTGAGCGGCCCGGGCGCACGGAGGGCTTCTGCACCAAGTGCGGCCATCCGTACTCCTTCGTGCCGAAACTCCACGCGGGCGACATCGTGCGCGGCCAGTACGAGGTCGTGGGCTGTCTGGCGCACGGCGGTCTGGGCTGGATCTATCTGGCCATAGACCGGGCCGTGTCGGACCGCTGGGTCGTGCTGAAGGGCCTGCTGGACACCGGCGACCAGGACGCGATGGCCGCCGCGATCTCCGAGCGCCGCTTCCTCGCCGAGATCGAGCACTCCAACATCGTCCGCATCTACAACTTCGTCGAGCATCTCGACCAGCGCACCGGTTCGCTGGACGGGTACATCGTCATGGAGTACGTCGGCGGCAAGTCGCTGAAGGAGATCGCCAACGGCCGCCGCACGGCGGACGGGCGCCGCGATCCGCTGCCGGTCGAGCAGGCCTGCGCGTACGGCATCGAGGCCCTGGAGGCGCTCGGCCACCTCCACAGCCGCAACCTGCTGTACTGCGACTTCAAGGTCGACAACGCGATCCAGACCGAGGACCAGCTCAAGCTGATCGACATGGGCGCGGTGCGCAGGATGGACGACGACGAGTCGGCCATCTACGGCACCGTCGGCTACCAGGCGCCCGAAGTCGCCGACGTGGGCCCGTCCGTCGCCTCAGACCTCTACACGGTCGCCCGGACGCTCGCGGTCCTCACCTTCGACTTCCAGGGCTACACGAACGTGTTCGTGGACTCGCTGCCCGATCCCGACAACATCGAGGTCTTCCGCCAGTACGAGTCCTTCTACCGGCTGCTCGTCCGTGCGACCGACCCCGACCCGGCCCGTCGGTTCGCCTCCGCGCAGGAGATGTCGGAGCAATTGACGGGTGTGCTGCGGGAGGTCGTCTCCCTCCAGACGGGACGGGCCCGTCCCGCCCTGTCGACGATCTTCGGGCCCGAGGTGAGGGTCACGGACACAGAGCTGTTCGCGAAACTGGACGGGGATGTGTCCAGGCTGGGGACGCGGGTGGTTCCGGTGGGGAGGGGGCTGTGGCGAGGCAGGGCGGCTGCCGCGCGGAACGGGGGTTCGGCTTCCGGATCGCTGCCGGCGAACGGTGGTTCGCTTTTCAGCTCCCTTGAGGGGAACGGTGGTTCGCCCTCCACTTCCCTCATCGGGAACGGCGGTTCGCCTTCCGCTTCGCTCGCCGGGAACGGTGGTTCGTCTTCCGCCTCCCTGGCCGGGAACGGCGGTTCACCTTCCGCCTCCCTGGCCGGGAACGGTGGTTCGCCTTCCGGTACGCCCGCCCTGCTGACCGCCGGCGCGGCCGTCCCCACCCGGCTCACCCGCCCGCTCGACACCGCCGCCGCGGCCCTCGCGCTGCCCGTCCCGCGCGTGGACCCGGGGGACCCGAACGCCGGGTTCCTGGCGGGGCTGATGACCTCCGCGCCGACCGAGCTGATCACGGCTCTGCACGCCGCCCCCAGCGGCTCGCTGGAGCTGCGGCTGCGCGAGCTGCGGGCCCGGCTGGAGATGGCCGAGTTCACCATCGCCCTGGCCACCCTGGACGCCCTGGAGCGGGACCACCCCGACGACTGGCGGGTGGTCTGGTACCGGGGCGTGGCCGCGCTCGCCACCGGCGACCACGAGAACGCCGCGCTCTCCTTCGACGCGATCTACGACGCCTTCCCGGGCGAGCCGGCCCCCAAGCTGGCCCTCGGCCTGTGCGCCGAGGTGCTGGGGCAGCTGGACAACGCCGCCGAGTACTACCGCCTGGTGTGGACGACCGACCCCAGTTTCGTCAGCGCCGCGTTCGGGCTGGCCCGGGTGCGGCTGACCGCCGGGGACCGGGAGAACGCCGTCCGGACCCTGGAGTCCGTACCGGAGGCGTCGATCCACTACACCGCCGCCCGGGTCGCCGCCGTACGGGCACGGCTCAGACACCGTACGGAGGCGACGCTCGGAGCGGGAGCCACGGCGGGCGGAGCCGCGTCGGCGGCCCCCTTCCTGGACGATCTGACGGCGGCCGCCGGGCAGGTCGAGGCGCTCGGCGGGTACGGTCTGGACGCGGTGCGTCGCGAGCAGTTGTCCACAGAGGTCCTTGGCTGCGCCCTGGACTGGGTACTCTCCGGGAGCCAGGGTGCCGCGCCCCCGGCCGGCGAGCGGGTGCTGCTCGGCAGCACGCTTGACGAGCGCGGACTCCGCTTCGGACTGGAGCGGTCGTACCGCACTTTGGCCCGGCTCGCCCAAGGCGGCGAGGAGAGGATCGACCTGGTGGAACGTGCCAACCGTTACCGCCCCCGGACGTGGGTGTAGTTGATGTCGCAGATGCCCCAGCCGACCGCGCTGACGAAGTGCCCGATCTGCGAGTGGCCCCTCGCCTCGGACGACCGCTTCTGCGGTGCGTGCGGCCACGACCTCTCGACGGTCCCCGCACCGCCGGAGGACCAGCCGACCATCACCATGAACGGGACGGCGGGCACCGCGCCCGACGAGGCCACCCCCGTGGACTGGCCCGTCGCCTCCGAACCCAGCACCGACACGCCCCCGCCGGTGGTCCGACCCACCGACATACAGGGCACCGACTCCGGCGGCGGCGAACTCCCCGGACCGGGGCGGGGCGTACGGTTCGACCGGCACCACGAGCCCGACGAGTACCCGCTGGCCGCGCCCCAGCCGCCGGACCCGCGCACCACCGACCTCGCCACCCCGCCGACCGGTACGAAGCTGTGCGTGGCCTGCCGCGCGGGCCACGTCGACCGGGACGGCTACTGCGAGAACTGCGGACACGCCCAGCCCCGCGAGCGCGACCACATGGAACTGGAGTTGGGCGCGGTCGCCGCGGTCAGCGACCGGGGCCTGCGCCACCACCGCAACGAGGACTCGTTCGCGATCTCCTCGACCGCGCTGCCGGACGGCTCCCCCGCCGTCGTCGCGATCGTCTGCGACGGCGTGTCCTCCGCGACCCGCCCCGACGACGCCTCGCTCGCCGCGGCCCGCGCCGCCAACGAGACGGTGCTGGAGTCGCTGCCGCGCGGCACCCACCCGCAGCAGGCGATGCACGACGCGATCGTCGCCGCCGCGAGCGCCGTCAACGCCCTGGCCGAGGAGCCGGAGACGGCCCAGGAGCACGCCCCGCACCAGAACGCGCCGGCCTGCACCATCGTCGGCTCGGTCGTCACCCCGAGCCTGCTCGTCGTCGGCTGGGTCGGCGACAGCCGCGCCTACTGGGTGCCGGTGGACCGCAGCGCGCCCCCGGCCCGGCTCACCGAGGACGACTCCTGGGCGGCGCAGATGGTGTCCGCGGGACTGATGAACGAAGCCGAGGCGTACGCCGACGAGCGCGCCCACGCGATCACCGGCTGGCTCGGCGCGGACGCGTACGAACTGGAGCCGCACACCGCTTCCTTCAAGCCGGACCGGCCGGGTGTAGTGGTGGTGTGCACCGACGGGCTGTGGAACTACGCGGAAGCCGCGGAGGAGATGGCCGAGGCCGTGCCCCTGGACGCGGCCGAGCGGCCGTTGCACTGCGCGCAGGTCCTCGTCGGCCGCGCTCTCGACGGAGGTGGCCACGACAACGTAACAGTGGCGATCCTGCCGTTCCCGGCGCCTCCTCAGGGGGCAGGATCGGCCTGAGGGTGCGCGCGGGCGGGATGTTCGCGGGCACCCCGGCGGCCGGACGGGAAGGGCCGACGGACCGGAGGGGACCGGTCCGGGTACGGGCACGCACAGTCATCACCCCACGTGCTGTGGGGCCGCTAGGGGGATCAGAGTAGGCATGGCCAATTTCTCGAAGTCGAACGTGCCACAGTTCTCGGTCGACGTGTACCAGAACGAGTACCTGCCCGAGGGCGGCCGTGAGGTGAACGCCATCGTCACGGTCAGCGCCACCGGCGGCGGCACCATCGGCAGCGCGGTCGCCGCGCCGCACCTGTACTCGCCCGGCCAGGGTCCGTCCGCCGCCGTGGCGCTCATGGTCGACTGCTCGGGGTCGATGGACTACCCGCCGACCAAGATGCGCAACGCCCGGGACGCCACGGCCGCCGCGATCGACACCCTGCGCGACGGCGTCCACTTCGCCGTGATCGACGGCACCCATGTGGCCCGGGAGGTCTACCCCGGCGGCGGACGGCTCGCGGTCGCCGACTCCGCCACCCGGGACCAGGCCAAGCAGGCGCTGCGCCGGCTCAGCGCGGGCGGCGGTACCGCCATCGGCACCTGGCTGAAGCTCGCCGACCGCCTGCTCGCCTCCGCGGACGTCGCCATCCGCCACGGCATCCTGCTCACCGACGGCCGCAACGAGCACGAGTCGCCGGAGGATCTGAAGGCCGCGCTGGACGCCTGTGCCGGACGGTTCACCTGTGACGCGCGTGGAGTGGGCACCGACTGGGAAGTGAAAGAGGTCACGGCCATCGCCTCCGCGCTGCTCGGCACCGCCGACATCGTCGCCGACCCGGCCGCCCTGTCCGCGGACTTCACACAGATGATGGAGGCGGCCATGGGCAAGGAGGTCGCGGACGTCGCGCTCCGGCTGTGGACCCCGGTCGGCACGCGGATCAAGTTCGTGAAGCAAGTGGCGCCCACGGTCGAGGAGCTGACCGACCGTCGTACCGACGTCGGACCGCGCGCCGGGGACTACCCGACCGGTTCGTGGGGGGACGAGTCCCGCGACTACCACGTGTGCGTCGAGGTCCCGGCCGCCAACGTCGGCCAGGAGATGCTGGCCGCCCGTGTCTCGCTCGTCATCCCACAGCCGGACGGCACCGCGCAGAACCTCGGCGCCCAAGGCCTGGTGAAGGCCGTGTGGACCGACGACATGGTCGCGTCCACGTCGATCAATCCCCAGGTCGCGCACTACACGGGCCAGGCTGAACTGGCACAAGTCATCCAGCAAGGTTTGGATGCCCGTAAATCCGGCGATTTCGACGGAGCAACGGCAAAGCTGGGGCGGGCCGTTCAGCTGGCCAGCGCCTCGGGGAACGCGGATACTGCGAAACTGCTTGCGAAGGTGGTGGACGTGGTCGACGCGGCGACAGGTACTGTGCGACTGAAGGCGAAGGTCACGGAGGCCGACGAGATGACTCTCGAGACACGGTCGACCAAGACTGTTCGTGTAAAGAAGTAGCTGTAAGCAAACAAGCAAAACCCGGAAACACCGCTGCACATGAGCCTGGCTCCCCCACCGGGGATCCGGGCTGAACCGGCCACACCGGCCCGTCGCGGCCACAGGAACCGGCCGTGAGGCCGGAAAGGAGAGGGGGAAGCGCCGACATGCCGACCTGCCCGAACGGACACCAGTCGGGTTCCGACGACTGGTGCGAGGTCTGCGGTCACCGTATGGCCGGTGCCGTACCCCCGCCGCCACCACCGCCGCCCCCGGGCGCCGGTTACGGATACCCGCCGCCCGGCTCCCCTCCCCCGCCTCCGGGCGCGGGCGGTCCCGGGGGACCCGGCGGACCTGGGGGACCTGGGGGACCTGGGGGTCCCGGTGGACGCCCGCACCTCGCCGCCGAACCGGAACTCTGCCCGCAGTGCCGCACACCCCGCGAGGGCGGCGCGCCCTTCTGCGAGGAGTGCCGGTGGAACTTCCTGACGAACACGGCGACCACGTACACACCGGCCGCACCGCGGCCTCCGGCGCCCGGACAGGGGCCGGGTGGCCCCGGTCCCGGCGGTCCCGGCCCCGGAGGTCCAGGCCCCGGCCCGGGCGGTCCCGGCGCCGGGGGGAATCCGGCGCTCCGCTTCCAGCAGCCGCCTCCGCCGTCCTACGGCGGCGGTGGTGACGGCTACGACTACCAGAGCTCCCGCCCCTCCCAGGTGAACCGTCCCGCCGAGCCGATCCCGCCGGGGCCGCCCTTCGGCGGCGAGCCGTCTGGTCCGGGCGGGCCCGGTGGGCCCGGAGGCCATGGCGGTCAGGGTCCCGGCGGACCCGGACGTCCGGGTGGCCCCGGTGGCCCGTCGGGGCCGGGGGGTTCCTCCGGCTTCGGCGGCGGACCTTCGGGACAGCCGGGTCAAGGGCAGCCGGGGCCGGGGCAGTCCGGCCCGGGGCAGTCCGGTCCGTCCGCGTTCGGCGGTGATCCCTCGCGCCCTGGGCCTTCGGCCTTCGGTGGTGACCCTTCGCGCCCCGGCCCCTCGGGCTTCGGCGGCGATCCTTCACGCCCCGGACCCTCAGGCTTCGGCGGCGACCCCTCACGACCGGTTCCGCCGCCGCCCGGCCCTACGCCGGGTGGGCCCGGCGGCCACGGTGGACCTGGCGGACCTGGCGGGTCCGGTTTCCCCGGCGGCTCCGGCCCCGGTGGGCCCGGCGGCCACGGCGGTCAGGGTCCCGGTGGCGGTCAGGGTCCCGGCGGGGCGCCGCAGGGGTTCCAGCAGGCTGGGGCTCACGCCCCGCCCGCCTTCCCGCAGGAGACCCGGCGACCCCAGCCCGGAGGTCACGGCGGCCCCGGCGGCCCCGGTTCCGGTGCCGGCCCCTCGTTCGGCGGTGACGACGACTGGGTGATCTCCCCGCCGTCGACCGGCCCGGGCGGCCCCGGTGGTGCCGGTGGACCTGCGGGCCCCGGCGGCCCCGGCGGTGCGGGTACCCGTCCGGGTGGCTACGGCTACCCGCAGCCCGGTGCGACCCAGGCCCCGCCCGGCCCCGCGTACCCGCAGGCGCCGACGACCTGGAGCGCGACCATCGGCCCTGATCGTGACTACTTCATGGCGATGATGCAGCGTTCGGGCCCCGAGGCCGCGGGCCTGAACCTGCCCGCGTACTCCCCGGAGCAGCGGCGCGCCCTCACCGGCAACCAGATCACCATCGGACGGCGCCGCCACTCCACCGGCGACACCCCCGACATCGATCTCTCGGTGCCGCCGGAGGACCCGGGCGTCTCCCACCAGCACGCGGTACTGGTGCAGCAGCCCGACGGCAGCTGGGCGGTCGTCGACCAGAACTCCACGAACGGCACCACGGTCAACGGTTCCGAGGACCCCATCCAGCCCTTCGTCCCGATCCCCCTCCAGGACGGGGACCGGGTCCATGTGGGCGCGTGGACGACGATCACGATCCGCCGGGGCTGACGCTCCGCGGCAGCGCCACTGTCAGGGCCGACCGAGCACATCGGTCGGCCCTGAGCCGTCGGTCGCCCTCCCCCGGCGGTGCCCGCCCGGGGCGCGGTCATGGCAGCGGCCAGGCGTACGGCCCCTCGGGGTCGTCCAGCCAGGCCCAGGCGTGCTCGCCGCGGACCGTGATGCCGTACCGCTCCCGCGACGGCATCCCCTCGCGCTGCCACAGCGCGAGCGCCTCGTGCGGGTCGAGACTGGCCGACGTGAGAGCCAGCAGGAACCGGAAGAGCTCGTGGTCCCTGGCCCGGTGCGGCAGTCCGCCCAGATGCGGATGCACCGCTTCCGGCCCACTGCCCCCGCGCAGGGGCACGAAGTACGCGGAGGTGTGCAGGAAGCGCCCTTCCGCGTGCTCCGCGTCCTCGACCCGAAGCCGTACCAGCCCCGTCGCCAAGGGCGTCAGGATGCGGGCGCCGGGAGTGCACTGGGCGAGCCAGGCGCGCGGGATCGAGTGCAGTGTGCAGGTGGCGATGATCCGGTCGTACGGCGCCCGCTCGGGCACCCCGCGCGCGCCGTCCCCGGTGACGACGGTCGGGTGGTATCCGGCGGCGTCCAGATGCCTGCGCGCCGCCTCCGTGATGTCGGCGTCCAGATCGACGGTCGTGACCAGGTCGTCCCCCAGCCGGTGCGCGAGCAGGGCGGCGTTGTAACCGGTGCCGGCGCCGATCTCCAGCACCCGGTCGCCGTCCTCCACCTCCAGTTCGGCCAGCATCTTCGCCATCAGCGACGGCTGGCTGCTGGAGGAGATCAGCTCCCCGTCCCGCACCCGCGTGGCGAGTGGCGTGTCGGCGTAGGCACCACGCACCCAGCGGGCCCGCCGCCGGGGGTCGCGTTCCTCGCCCCACAGCGGCTCGAAGCCGCCCTGGACGCCCACGTAGTAGTACGGGACGAAGAGATGTCTGGGGACGCTCTCGAACGCCTTCCGCCACTCGGGGGCGGCGTCCCACGCCCCGCTGGCCTCTATCTCACGCACCAGCGCCGACCGCGCCTCGGCGGCGAGACGTTCCAAGTCGTGGTCCACAGTGTGCGTGCCCATACCTCCACTGTGCGGCCGGACGCCGCAAGAGGCGAGCACCGCGCCACTTCGTTCCGGAATCAGCCGGTTCGCCCTCTTCGTGATGGTCCTAAGCCTCAGGTCCTCCGCCGCCGCGTCTGAGACCATGGGGAACGTGAATGAGATTCGGCGCGGCACGCTTCAGGAGCAGACCTTCTACGAGCAGGTCGGTGGCGAGGAGACCTTCCGGCGCCTCGTGCGCCGTTTCTACGAGGGTGTCGCCGAGGATCCGATCCTGCGGCCCATGTATCCCGAGGAGGACCTGGGCCCGGCCGAGGACCGCCTCACCCTGTTCCTGATCCAGTACTGGGGCGGGCCCACCACGTACAGCGAGAACCGGGGCCACCCCCGACTCCGCATGCGCCACGCCCCCTTCACCGTCGACCGCGCCGCCCACGACGCCTGGCTGAAGCACATGCGCGACGCCGTCGACGACCTCGGCCTTTCCGAGGAACACGAGCACACCCTGTGGAACTACCTCACCTACGCGGCCGCCTCGATGGTGAACGCCCCGGGCTAGACGAGCAGCGCGCGGGCGGCAGCACTCGGCCAGGGCGTTGCCCTCCTCTTCGCCCTCACGGCCGTGATCTGCCCACTCGCGCGGCGACGTCCCGGGGACTCAGCGGACGCTGACGCCCAGCGTTCCCAGTCCCGCCCTGCGTACGGCGATCGATCCGTACGGTGTGCGCAGTCTCAGCCACGCCCCCGACGAGAACAGCTCCGGTGTCGCCGTCTCGGGCGTGCCGGACCCGCGCGGCGGGCGCAGGAAGCCCAGCGACTGGGCCGCGTGCACGGCGCGCACCGGAAGGGGCGTGTCCCCGACCACCCGGGACCAGATCTCCCGCCCGATCCCGTCCAACTCGGCCCGTGTCCGGCGTTCGGGCGGCAGTTCCTCGGTGCGGGACCGGAATTCACGCACCGCCGCGGAGACCATCGCCCGCAGCGCGTCCGGTGCGGGCAGCCCCGTCTCCGGCCGCCAGCCGCCGCGCGGGGGAAGCACCCCGGCCCACGGCGGTCCGGTCACCGCTTCCGGGACGACCGCCGTGGCCCCGGACTCGTCGATCGACTCCAGGAGTTCGCCGGCCGACACGGTCACGTCGAGCGTGACGTCGATCCCGTCCTCGTAGGGCTTGGCGAGGCGCACTGCCCGGATCGCCAGGACTTCGAAGGACGGTGGCCGGCCGAAGACGGCGAGTGCGGTGCCGGCCGCCTGGAGACGTACCGCGGCACCACGGTCGTAGTGGAGCAGCCGGGAGAGGAAGGCCGCGAGATCCGCCGCCTCCCCCTCGTCGGCGAGGTGGAGCACCGTCATGCGGCGACGGCCTCTTCCTCGTCATCCCTGTACCCCTCCAGGAACTCACGTTCCTCGGAGGTGATCCGGCGGGGCCGCTGCGTCGAGAAGTCGAACGGCACTATCACCGTCGAGGCGCGGACGTAGACCTGGTCCGGGTCCTTCACCTCGTAGGTGATCGTGAACGACGCCGCTCTTATCTCCGTGACCCACAGCTCGATGTCCACGGGCTGGTGCCGGTGGACCAACTGCCGCTTGTAGTCGATCTCATGGCGTGCCACCACGGACCCCTGCTTGAAGTCCTTCTCCGGGCGGAACAGGAAGTCGATACGGGCTTCCTCCAGGTAGCGGAGGAAGACCACGTTGTTGACGTGGCCGTACGCGTCCATGTCCGCCCAGCGCAGTGGGCAGCGGTAGATGTGCCGCAAGATCGATCAGCCCCGGGTCAGCTTCTTGTAGGTGGCACGGTGCGGACGGGCGGCGTCCGGACCGAGTCGCTCGATCTTGTTCTTCTCGTACGACTCGTAGTTGCCCTCGAACCAGAACCACTTGGACTCACCCTCGTAGGCGAGGATGTGCGTGGCCACCCGGTCCAGGAACCAGCGGTCGTGGGAGACGACCACGGCGCAGCCGGGGAACTCGAGGAGCGCGTTCTCCAGCGACGACAGGGTCTCGACGTCGAGGTCGTTGGTCGGCTCGTCGAGGAGCAGCAGGTTGCCACCGAGCTTGAGGGTGAGCGCCAGGTTGAGGCGGTTGCGCTCACCGCCGGAGAGCACCCCGGCCGGCTTCTGCTGGTCCGGGCCCTTGAAGCCGAACGCGGAGACGTAGGCCCGGGAGGGCATCTCGACCTGACCGACGTTGATGTAGTCCAGCTCGTCGGAGACGACGGCCCACAGCGTCTTCTTGGGGTCGATGTTCTCGCGGCTCTGGTCGACGTAGGAGATCTTGACGGTCTCGCCGACCTTGATCGAACCGGAGTCGGGCTCCTCCAGACCCTGGATCATCTTGAACAGGGTCGTCTTGCCGGCGCCGTTCGGGCCGATGATGCCCACGATGCCGTTGCGCGGCAGCGTGAAGGAGAGGTCGTCGATGAGGACCTTCTCGCCGAAGGCCTTGCTGAGGTTGTTGACCTCGACGACCACGCTGCCCAGTCGGGGGCCCGGCGGGATCTGGATCTCCTCGAAGTCCAGCTTCCGCATCTTGTCGGCCTCGGCGGCCATCTCCTCGTAGCGGGCCAGACGCGCCTTGGACTTGGCCTGGCGGCCCTTGGCGTTGGAGCGGACCCACTCCAGCTCTTCCTTGAGCCGCTTGGCGCGCTTGGCGTCCTTCTGGCCCTCGACCTTGAGACGGGTCTGCTTGGTCTCCAGGTACGTGGAGTAGTTGCCCTCGTAGCCGATGGCACGGCCGCGGTCGAGCTCCAGGATCCAGCCCGCGACGTTGTCGAGGAAGTACCGGTCGTGGGTGACGGCGACGACGGTGCCGGGGT
Source organism: Streptomyces gottesmaniae (assembly GCF_031845845.1). NCBI lineage: Bacteria > Bacillati > Actinomycetota > Actinomycetes > Kitasatosporales > Streptomycetaceae > Streptomyces > Streptomyces gottesmaniae. The sequence goes on along the minus strand of NZ_JAVRFJ010000017.1, from coordinate 134,433 downwards.
ACTTCGCGAGGTGCTGCTCCAGCCACTGCACGGACTCGGCGTCCAGGTGGTTGGTGGGCTCGTCGAGCAGCAGCAGGTCGGGCGCCTCGAGCAGCAGCTTGCACAGGGCGACGCGGCGGCGCTCACCACCGGACAGGTTGGTGACGGGCCAGTCGCCGGGCGGGCAGCCGAGGGCGTCCATGGCCTGCTCCAGCTGGGTGTCCAGGTCCCATGCGTTCGCGTGGTCCAGGTCCTCCTGGAGCTTGCCCATCTCGTCCAGGAGCGCGTCCGAGTAGTCCGTCGCCATGAGCTCCGCGACCTCGTTGAAGCGCTTGAGCTTGCCCATGATCTCGGCGGCGCCGTCCTGCACGTTCTGCAGGACCGTCTTGGACTCGTCCAGCGGCGGCTCCTGCAGGAGCATGCCGACGGTGTAGCCGGGCGAGAGGAACGCGTCACCGTTGGACGGCTGCTCCAGACCCGCCATGATCTTGAGGACGGTGGACTTACCGGCACCGTTCGGGCCGACCACACCGATCTTCGCGCCGGGCAGGAAGCTCAGCGTGACGTCGTCAAGGATCACCTTGTCGCCGTGCGCCTTGCGTGTCTTGCGCATCGTGTAGATGTACTCAGCCAAGAGAAACCGTCCGGCAACTTGAGATCTGGCAGTGGGCAGTACCACCCATCTTGCCGCACGGCCAGCCCTCGACGGAAACCGGATGGTGAAGCCACCGCAGCGGCGACGCGGACCCGGCGCCTCGGGGGCGTACCGGGGCCGCTTCAGACCGTATGTGTCACCGAGCGGTCACTCACTGTTGAGTTGCCAAGGAGCTCTCCCCCGACGGTTCCTCGCCGCCGCGTCCTGCGATCTCTGCAGACTCTTCAGGGGTTCCGCTTGCGGAGGATGATCATCACCGCGCCGCCGATCACGACCAGCCCGATGGCGATGCCGCCGATCAACGGGGTCGCACCGGAGCTGCCGGTCTCGGCGAGGTCGGTTCCGGTGTCGGTGACCGTGCCGCCTCCGACCGTCGCCGGGCTCGGCTCGCTCAGCGTCTGGACCGAGTCACCGCTCACGCCCGCCTCGGTCTCGGTGCGGCAGTCGAGCACGCCCCGGAACTGCTTCGCGTAGCCGTTGGGCCCCTCGATCGTGAAGTCGTACGCCTGGTCCTCCTGCAGCGGAATCGTCACCGTCCTGGTCCCGCCCGCCTCGATGGTGTACCTGATCCCCATCAGCTCGAAGGTGAAGGGCTTGTCGCCCTCGTTGGCGGCGGTGATGTCCAGCCCGCCCTCGGCGCAGTTCTTCTCGGCGGACAGTGCTGGTATCGCGCCCTTCTCGGCCCAGTGCGCGGTCGCCGTCGCGGAGACCGTGGACTCGCTGGAGCCCGCGAGGATCTGGGTCTGGCTGCGGGTCTCGGAGGCGAAGGCACGGCCGACCGGGACCGTCGTCGAGGCCTGCACGGTCAGTTCGGCCGTACCGTCCGCGGCGTCCTCGGGCACCTCGAAGTACAGCTCGCCGCCGTCACCGGCCGACGTCACGGGCTCACCGTCCGCGTCGACGACCCGGACGCCGCCCGCGGTCGCTTCCGAGGGCGGGGTCACGGTCACGCCGTCGGCGTTGGTGCGCACCGTGACCGGACCGAGCCGCTCGCCGGCACGACCGGAGACCGCCGGCGGGTCGAGGGTGAGGGAGGCGGCCGGTTCCGTCAGGTTCCGCGCGTTCTTCTCCAGGTAGTCCGCGAGCTTCTCCGCCTCGGGATCCAGGGCCGTCACGTCGGCTCCGTCGGAGTACCGCCAGATCGCCACCTGTGTGCCGGTCGCCGCGTCCTGTTCGGTGAGGCCCTTGGCCCCGGCCTTGCCGGCGAGCGCCGCGAGGTCGTTCACCTGCGGGTAGGAGTTCTGCAGGATCCAACGGATCCTGCCCGCGTCCTTGTTGGCTCCCAGCGAGGTGCCGCTCCAGGGCGTCTCCTGGTACTTGGCGTCCTTCTGTGTCGGGTTCTGGACGTCGACGCAGTAGGTCTGCAGGGTGCCGCCGCCGTCGACGAACATCTCGAACAGCCCTGCGGGAAGCTGCTGTTCCTGGCCTTCGTCGGTGCGGAGCACGGCCGTCCCGTACGTCTTGAGGCCGCCTATGGTCGCGGTCGCCCCGCCGGAGCTCTGCGGCGTCTCGTCGGCGGCGGCCGGGCTCGCGGTGCCGATCACACCCGCGACGACAAGACCGGACGCGAGCGAGACGGCGGCGAGACGGCCGGCCGATCGCCTGCGCGCGGCGCGCCCGGACCGACCGGAGACCGACGCCGAGAACCAAGAAACCACAGAATTTCCTTTCGAGCAGGACCCGTTGATGTGGGGGGTGTGGTCCCACCAGCAGAATCAGAAGCCCCGTGAGCTATGCCCGGCATCCTAGGGATGTGGCGCACCACTCTTCCCAGTCGTATCGTCGGACAACCGATCCGAATCGGAATCGTTATCGGTTGCACAGCTCGCGAACAGCGCTTATCGACAAGTCGATGGAGTGTGCGCACAGGCTCTTCACAGCACGTTCGCCGAGGGAGCACGATCCGACATCCCGGCGTCCGATACCCCCGATCCAACGTCCTGATGCGAGTCCCGATCACGAGCCGCGCTCCTGAGGCTGTGCCTGAGCTCACGTCACACCGGCTGGCTCCGGCCGGAGTTCGGCGGTGGTGTCGAGCCGGCTGCCGGGCGGAGGTGTCTCCCAGGCCGGCTCCGGCTGGGCCGGGAACTGAGCCGCGATCGGCGCCTCGCCCCTGGGCGTCCGACGGAACGCCGAGGTGCCCCGCGAGAGATCGTGGCCGACGGCGACCGCGTCGACGTCCGCCGAGACCCGACTCTGCCCGTCCCGCTGTTCGGTGCGCACCTTCAACCGCCCATGCACCACGACCGGATCACCCACCGCGACGGACGACGCCACATTCGCGGCGAGCGTGCGCCTGGTCCACACCGTGAAGAAGTTGGTGTGCCCGTCGGTCCACTCGTTCTTCTCGCGGTCCCAGTACCGCGAGGTCACCGCCAGCCGGAACCGGGCCGACGAACCCGTCGCCGACTCCCGGCAGACCGGCTGGGTCGCCACGTTCCCCACCACGCACACCATCGTCTCGTTCATCTCGCGAACCCCTCCCTCACGCCGGCGTCGGACGCCGACGGCACCGGGCACGCGTACGGGCCCGTCCCGTACGGCTGCTGCGCCCGTCGTGCGGCGGTGCTGTGATCGCCGCGTGTTCAGACTGCCGCCGTCGGGCCGGGCCCGCTGAGCCCTGTGTGCTACTCGCCGGTTGTGGAAAACCCCGTCACCCGAGGGGGTGAACCCTCACCTCACCGGCGCCGCCCCCAACACCCGTCCGTACTGCTCCCGCACCTCCCGGTACCGCAGCAGCTCGGCGGCCACCGGCTCCAGCACCCGGGCCCGCCCGCACCCGGCGGCGGCCTCCCGCAGCCGCCGTTCCGCCTCATGGCCGTAACGCCGTGCCGGACCACGTGCCGCCAGGCGGCACCCCCACTCGACGGCCGGACCGCCGACGATGCCGATCACCATCAGCAGCACCGGCACCCCGAGATTCGGTGCCATGAAGCCGATGATCTGGCCCAACAGCCACAGCCCTCCCACGACTTGGACCAACGTCATGGAGGCCTGCGCGAGCACCGCCGCCGGCCACCAGCCCGGCCGCGGCGGCCGCCCCGCCGGAGCCCCGGCCCGCACCGCCAGCTCGTCCAGCGCCTCGGGCAGCCCCTGCGCCCCCCGTACGGCCGCCTCGCGCACCGCCTGGGCCCAGGGCAGGGGCAGCCCCCTCGCCGCGCGCTCCGACAACGTACGCACGGCCTGCTCGACGCGCTGCCGGGCGGTGGCCTCCTCGTCCACGGGCGCCGTCAGGGCGAGCCGCCCCGTGGGGGGTTCGCTCCGGTCCTGGTACCAGCGCCACAACCTCAGCCAGGGTGTGCCGCAGGCGCGGTTGGCGTTGCGCAGCCAGGCACGCTCGGCGGCCTCACCCGCCGCGGTGGCGCCGACGGCGTCCGCGAGGCGCGCGGCGAACTCGTCGCGCGCCCGCTCACTGAGCCCCGCGCGCCGCTGATTGGCGTACACCGGCCACAGTCGCGCGGCCGCCACGTCCAGATCGGCGCGCACCCGGCGGGCGGGCGCGCCCCGCTCGGCCACGAACTGCTCCAGCGCGTCGCGCAGTTCGCCCACGCCGTCCCCCGTGAGCGCGGACAGCGCGAGCACGGTGGTACCGGGTTCGCCGTGCTCCCCCAGCGCGACGCCGTCCTCGTCGAGCAGCCGCCGCAGATCGTCGAGCACCTGGTGGGCGGCGTCCCCGGGGAGGCGGTCCACCTGGTTGAGGACGACGAACATGACCTCGGCGTGACCGGCCAGGGGCCGCAGATAGCGCTCGTGGAGGACCGCGTCGGCGTACTTCTCCGGGTCGACGACCCAGATGACCGCGTCCACCAGCGCCAGGATCCGGTCGACCTGTTCGCGGTGCTGCACCGCCGCCGAGTCGTGGTCGGGCAGATCCACCAGGACGAGGCCACGCAACTGCGCCTCCGCCTCCGCGCTCTGCAACGGCCGCCGCCGCAGCCTTCCCGGAATCCCCAGCCGGTCGATGAGGCTCGCCGCGCCGTCGCTCCAACTGCACGCGATGGGCGCAGCCGTGGTGGGCCGGCGTACGCCCGTCTCCGAGATCGCCACCCCCGCGAGCGCGTTGAACAGTGTCGACTTGCCGCTGCCGGTGGCGCCCGCGATGGCCACGACCGTGTGCTGCCCGGAGAGCCTGCGCCGCGCCGCCGCCTCGTCCAGCACCCGCCCCGCCTCCGCGAGGGTGGCGCTGTCCAGCCGGGTGCGCGACAGTCCCACCAGTTCCCGCAGCGCGTCGAGCCGGGACCGCAGTTGCCCGTCGTACGCGAGCGGGACGACCGACTGCGCGGCCGGCGTCCTGGTCTCCACGGTCGGCACCCGTTCGGCGTGCCCCGTCTCGTTGGCACGCCGGGCGATGAGCCCGTCGTCCCAGGGATCACCGGACTCCGTACGCGCGGCACCCGATTCCGTACGCGCGTGGGCGCCCGGCTCCGTACGCGCGTAGGCACCCGATTCCGGGCGCGCGGACACGTCCGGCTTCGTACGCACGGACGCGTCCGAGTCCGGCCGGGCGGACCCGTCACCGGACGTGCCCCGGGACTCACCGCCGGACGCGCCACGGAACTCATGGCGGGACACGCGGTCGCCGAAACGGTCGTCCACGCGCGCGTGGACGTCGTTCTCGCCGCCCCCAGGACGCGGTTCACGGCTCGGGCGGACCGGCGGACCGGCGGTCGTCCTGTCCCGACCCCCGATCGCCCCTCGTTCCTCGGACCGCTCCGTACGCCCGGCCCCGGCGGCGAGGCCGCCCGCGCGGCCCTCGCCCTTCTCATCGACCATCTTGCCGACCTTCTTGCCGAACGCCGCGCCGACGTCGTTGCCGAACTTCTCGTGGCACTTCTCGTGGAACTTCTCGTCGAACTCCTTGCCGGGCTCCTGACGGGCCGGCCTGTCGTCACCCTTCTCGGGGACTTCGTCCCCGGTCTGATCCGTGTGATCAGTGACGGCGGTCACGGCGGTCACCTCTCCTTCTGCAGTACGGACAGGGCGGCGATGAGCTGGGCCTGCGGTTCGGGGTGGACGTCGAGGGCGTCGAGCGGCGCGAGCCGGCGGTCCCGCTCGGTGTCGAGGGCGCGTTCGAGATAGTCGGTGAGCAGCCTTCCGCCGCGGTCGCGCAGCCGCAGCGCGCCGTGCGCGCCGATCCGTTCCGCGAGCCCCTCCCCAGCGGACCGGGCCCGACGGCCGCCCAGCAGGGCCGTGGCGCCCAGGGCGGCCACCACCTCGGCGTCCGGGGCAACGCTCCGATCGAGGTCGCGCACCTCCTCCTCGGCGTACTCCTCCAGGACCCGCCGCCAGCGCCGTACGGTGATCCCGATGCGGTGTTCGACGCTCTCCCCGGTGGTGTCACGTTCCATCAGTCCGGCTTCCACAGCGGCCGGTTCCCGGCTCCAGGCCTCGCCGATGCGCTCGTCGGCGGCGGTGACCGCGCACAGCAGCAGGGTGCCGAGGCTCTCGACGAGGGCGTCGAGCAGTTCGCCGGCGGTGCAGTCGAGGGGGTAACTGCGCCACCGTTTGAGGGCGTCACCCGCGAGTACGGCCCCGGCCTGCAGACGCCCCTTCACGCGCGCGTGCTCGCTGTCGTACGCCGAGTCGACGGCGGCGGTGAGCCGGAGGGCGGCGGAGTACTGCTGGGCCGCCGCGCTCGCCAGCTCGGGCATCCGGGACCGCAGCGAGTCGAGGACCCCGTGTGCGGTGCGGGCCATGGCCTGGTGGCGGGCTCCCGGATCGGTCGCCTGCTGGATGAGCCAGGTCCGCAGCGGTGCGACGGCGGTGCCCGGCAGCAGCCCGCCGCCCCAGGCGGACTCGGGGAGTTCGGGCACGGTGAAGCGGGGTACGTCGCCGAGTCCGGCCTTCGTCAGCAGCGCGCCGTACTGCCGGGAGACCTCGGAGACGACCTGGTGGGGCACCCGGTCGAGCACCGTGACCAGAGTCGCCCGGTGTTCCTTCGCCGACCGCAGCAGATGCCACGGCACGGCGTCGGCGTAGCGGGAAGCCGTGGTGACCATCACCCAGATGTCGGCGGCGCAGATGAGTTCGGCGGCGAGTACGCGGTTGTCGGCGTCCAGGGAGTCGATGTCGGGCGCGTCGAGGAGGGCGAGGCCGGGCGGGAGGCTGTCGGCGGTCTCGATGCGCAGGAACCGCTCGCCGTTCCTGCCGCCGCCACCGTCGCCCTCCGCTGGGAACGACTCGTCTCCCGGGTCCTGGCCCGGCTCGTGCGGCGGCACCCACACGCGTGCGAGGTTGGGCAGGACCCGCATGCCGCTGAACCAGTGGTGGTCCTCGGGATGGCAGATCAGTACCGGCGTGCGGGTCGTCGGACGCAGCACGCCTGCCTCGCTGACCTTCCGTCCGACCAGCGAGTTGACGAGAGTGGACTTGCCGGCTCCGGTGGACCCCCCGACCACCGCGAGCAGCGGCGCTTCGGGTTGTCGCAACCGGGGCACCAAGTAGTCGTCGAGTTGCGCGAGCAGTTCGTCGCGGTTGGCACGCGCGCGCGGGGCCCCTGCCAGGGGCAGCGGGAAGCGCGCGGCGGCGACACGGTCGCGCAGGGCGGAGAGCGCGTCGAGCAGCTGAGGCCGTACGTCCAAGGTCACCACATGCGAAGAATGCCCAATTTTGTGGACTTTCTGAAGCATATAAGCACGCCTGCGCGCCGACAGGACACACGGGACGGAGGGGACGAGAGGGGCGCAGGCATAACGAGTGCACAACACCCGGGGCCCGAGGCCGCAAAAGAGGTGCACGATTCGTACCTGCCTGCGATTATCAGGACCGCTTCACTGAACCTCCACATTGAGCCACGGAGGCGAAGCAACAGGGACAAGGACTCGGGAGCCCTATCCTTGTCCCCGGCAACGTCACGGATCAGCCCACACCCGGGCACCACGACAGAGGCCACCACACCCGGCCCCCGTAGCTCAGTGGATAGAGCAGGCGCCTTCTAAGCGCTTGGCCGCAGGTTCGAGTCCTGCCGGGGGCGCCCACTCCCCGCCCTCCTCCGGGAGGGCGTTTTTGCTGGTCGGACGCCAACCGGGACCCGGCAGAGAGCCCCGGAACCCCCTCCATGGCAGAGGGTGTGGTTCCGGGGCTGTACGGCTGTCAGTGGGATCCAGCGGGTCGCCGTGTCGCATACGTGTCGAAGTTGTCGGTGCCGCTCAGGAGGATTCCCGGCGAGCGGCGCGAGGATCAGCGAACTGATCTTCGACAGGATCCGGCAGATCTCCAACGGCTTCCAGCCGCCGTTTCAGGTCAGGCAGCTGCCCGCCGACGCACCGGGCGTAGGTGGCCAGCAGCACGGGCACACTGTTGCCAGCCCAGTCGGGCCTGAGCAGGCGGTATGCCGTCATTGAGCCACTTGGTGAGGCGTGTGTGGCGTCGTAGACCCGCCTGCCCGTCGGCGAGTTGAAGACGTGCGGTGGCAACACGGCTTGCCGAGCGCTGCGCCAGGCACGACGGATAACGGATCCCGCAACGACGCCACCGTTCTCACCCTGAAAGAGGAGATCACCGGGCTTCAGCTCCTCGTCCTCGATGTGCTGCCGCAGAATGCGGACGGGCGCGCGCCGCTTGGCCCGCCAGTCGTAGTGCTCAGCTCGTCGCACACCTCGGCGAGGGTGAGCATGCTGCGTGAGCAGACGGCTGTGGTCATGCTGTGCTCCCTTCGGCGCGCAGGGCTTCGCGGGCTGTTTCGCGGTTGAGTCGCAGATCGCGGTGGATGGTGGCGGCGAGCGCGGATTCACCGGGGTGGCCGCGTGCCAGATCGTACGGGGAACTGCGGGGAACGCCAGGAACCGGCCAACCGGGTGCCAGCATGTTCCCGCCCCAGGTCAGGCTCACAGTAAGCCCTAGATCACCTCAGCTTCCCAAGCTCAGATCTTCCAGATGCGGGAGCCCAGGAGGCGCCAGCCACTTGAGGATGGATCTGATCTTGCTTCCGGCTATCTCGTTTTGAATTCGACCTTTCCAGTGCTCATGCGAAAATTCCCGTTCGAGTAGAGGGTAGGGCGGGCCTCGACATGGTTGCCGCTGTACTTCTCTACGTGCCGGATCTGGGCACCGCCGGGAACGGTGAAGTCGATCAAAGCGATGGCGACCCAGTAGGACAAGTGGCGGTTGTTGAACAGCGGCACCGTCACTGTGGAACCCCGCCCGTCGGCAACGACTGTCCGAGCACCGTAGGACTTGAACGAACCGGTCCCGTTTTCCACCGCGCTATAGGCACACAGGAGGACGTAGCCCTGGAGGTCGGGGCGACGGATCGTGATCGTCTCGCGGCCAGGCACCCGGGAGTCGCCATCCAGGGCGATGTAGGGCGGCGCGAAAGGCGACCCGAGTTGCCGGTAGTAGACCACCTGATCTGACTTGTTCGGTCGCTTGCCAAGCGGGGTGACAAGACTTCCAGGAACATAGAGGGCGTACAGGTCGAGGTCAGCGCCAGCTTGTCTTCGGGTTGCGCTCCCGCCATTCCATTCGAGTGTGGCCGTCACGACGAGGCTCGGATCGTCCTTGCGCATGTCAATGGTCGCCTGGCCGGCCTTGGTGAGGGCGACTTTGCCAAGCGGGACGAGAGGGCGCGTCGCTGGGGTCTGCGGCACTGGCGCAGACCCCGGTGAGGTGGGTCGTGGCGGCACAGTAGGCGTGCGCGGGGTCTGCGCGCCCGTCGACGCAGATTGAGATTGCGCCGCGGACGGCCCGGGGTCATCAACAACGATGCCGAAGTCCGAGGCTAGACCCGCTAGCCCCGTGTCCCACCCCTGGCCTACTGCCCTTGCCTTCCAACCGCCTGCCCGTCTGTAGAGCTCAACGAGGATGACCACTGTCTCCCGGTGCCTGAGCGGCGGCGGCGTAAACGTGATCCGTGCGCTCCCACACTCGATGACCGCGTGAGGAGTGTTGCTCTCGTCGAAGTGGGTAGTCCGCAGCTCAGGGTCAATGCTGGCGACGACCGCAACGCAGTCGACTGTCGTAGGGATCGCGACCAGATCCGCAACAATCGTCTGCCCGTTCAATGCGACCCCGTCCTGCGACGAGTGGTTGTAGAAGACCAGATCGTCATCACTCCGCACCTTGCCGTCCTGCCCGAGCAGAACAGCAGAAACGTCGATGCCTGTAGTGACCGAGGTGAGGGTGACGCGGCAGACCGCTGCGGACAAGACAGCGTTGCCGCCTTTGGCAAGGGTGGTAGTCATAAGTGCCCTCTCACAGTGGTGCGTACATGGTGGTACCCCCAGTCGGTCCGTGTAGGACAAACAGTGATTTCCTGTGGTTAAGCACCCTCCAGGTGATCATGTTCCTGAGGTGGCAAGGTGCGCGGTAGTACTGCGGCCCGTCTCAGTTTCCGTCTCATTCAGCGCCGTTCACGGCCGTTCAGAACGAGGCCGGGAAGCGCCGCCGCCAGTGCGGCCAGCCGCCCATGAACCCAGGTGAACGCCCCCGCACACACCTCAGCACCCCACCAACACAGTTGGAAAGCGTGCACGTCCCTGCGGCGATGCCTTGGTCGCGACCGAGGCCGGCAAGCCCGGTGCTCCCCGAGAACGGGGAAGATTTGGGGCACGGGGAGGGAGGATCTTCAGCAAACGATGACTCTCCACCGCTCGACCCACAGCAGCCAGTCACCGCCCGTACCGCGGACCTGGACGCGGTCGCCTTCCACCTGCCAGACCTCGCCGTAGAGCGTGGCGTTGCGGAGGTCTACCCTGACGACGTCGTGGACGTCCAGGTCATCCTCGACAGGCAGAGCCCACTCGTTCGAACAGTGATCGCAGAGGTAGCCGACCACATCGCACCTCTCAACAGTCATCGATCTGCCCGGACGGGCCGCTTCGACGAGACACTGAGGGCACAGGTCGGCAGTATGTGCGCCCACTGATCGGGACATCTGCCGATCCTGCTGTGCAGCAACGAAGTACAGCAACCCCAGCAACCGCCAGCAACCCTCACGGCTATCCCCGCAGTCTCTATGCCCCCCAATGACCGATCTATCCAGAGCTACGGATCAGAAGGGTCTCGGACCGGCCGCCAAGGGGGAGGCCAGGGTGCGTCGCGCAAGGGCCCCATCTCTGCTATATGCAGGCTCCGTCGAGCACGCTCGTAAAACTCGACCCGCGCAGCTCGGTAGTCACTGAAAGCCTGTGCCCACGACGATGGCTCGCCCGCCAACTGGCCGCGGGCGAGCCACTCGAGATGCCAAACGCAACGATTGAGTCTTTGCATCGCCTCAGCGGTCTCAGCGTTGGTTAGGAGCCTCAGAGCCTCCACCATGGCCGACCGCCGACCTTCAGCGGCCGCTGCCTGCTCCAGTTCCGCGTCCGACGGTTCAAGGGGCGCCGGATGATCAGTGAGACCGCGGTAGGCGGCAAGCCGTAAGTAGCGAGTCGCGCACTCCTTCACTGCATGGCCGTAATCGCTGTAAGCCTGAAGGAGCTGGCCATCCCAGCGTGTCTCCTGCTGCCTACGCCATCGGCTTCGCTCGGCGAGCGCCCCGACCACATAGGACATCAGGCCACCAACTACAACGCCCAACAGCGTCGGTAGTTGGTCCACGATCCCACTCATATGCCCCCCATCGCTGAGACGTCTGAGGACTACATACCCGCACCGGAACCGCCAACTTCGGGTCTGCGCTAGAGCGCAGACTTCGCGGATCACCCCTGCGCTGTTCGACAACAGACTCGTGCACCTGCACCACAACCGAAAGCCGTTGCCACTGGCACTCAAATCCGGTGAATGCCGCCATGCGCCCTAGACCGGCCGCTCATGGATCGGGAAAATCTACTCCGCAGCCTATCTCTGAGGGCCGGGGGAAGCGCTTTGTCGAGTTTCGATTTAGATACCACGAAAAAATGGGTTGAGGTCTTTTCTGCTCCAGCAGCAATCATCGCGCTTTTATTCTTGGGACTGCAATCCTGCGAGATGAGTGAGCAGAATAAATCACTAGAAGCCACGATCGACCAGTCCGACAATCAGGATATTTTCGAAAAGACTTTGGACTTCGATCAGGTAACGCTGCAAGATCCACTTCTGTACAAGGCCGTCACAGCAAAACCGGGGGATGCCGAAGCGCGCTATCTCGACGAGTCGAAAGCCGATGCCGAGCGCACAGCAAAAGCGGACTTGCTTTCGATTTATATCATCGACTTCTACGATTACATATTCGGCAAGTACCCACCTTCTGAATATCCAGAGATCGGCGAGCCGACTCCGAAGGGTTCGGACCCGCATGCCTTCAAAGCATGGAGCAATGCCCTGATTGGCGTTTTCGCTGACGGCTCTTTCGTTTGCCGGACATTGAAGGACCATCAGGAGAGCTACGGGGATCCGTTTATTTCCCGTCTACACAAAGCCAAAATCTGCCCGGGCCTACGTGTGCCATCGGAATCCTTTTGAGCAAGGTGTGGACTGCGTAACACCTTCCGAGTCCCGACCTCGTGCCGGTCGGATCAGAGGTAACGACGCAGTGAGGGCAGTTGCGCGTGCCATAGCCGTGCCAGATACAGGGGGTCGCTACGGTCAACCAGGGAGGCCGACGGAGGTGACCGCGCCTACAGACTCGACCCACGAAACCACAGGTCATCTGCCCTACCGCTCAGTCTCTCTCCCAGTGTGGTTGTCCAGCGCGCTCACCGGAATGGACGCGTCCGGAGATACCCCTAGGAGCAGAGACGAGTAAGCCTGTCCCAGCACCGAGCTACGTCATGGGCTGGCGGGCGTCGCCGCCACCTAGCCAAGGGCTCGACAAAGTGCTGTACTGCGGACATGGGGGATGTGTGGGCAGCCGTCAGCGCCATTAGCGCCGCAGTCGGAACCGTGTTCATCATAACTGCCTCGTTTTTCGCGTACTCGCAGATCAAGGAGGCGCGCCTTTCAAGGCATGTCTAGCTCCTCATCTCCTTCCAAGAGAAGTATCACTCGCAGGCAGCGCGCCATTTTCGACGTCGCCTCATCAGTGGTGAATTCGGATCGCCTGAGCACTTTGATCCGGCCCGTATGAGTACCGAAGATTTCCACTCCTTCTGGCAACTTCACGATCAACTCGAAATGCTGGGAGTCCTGGTCGAGCAAAGACTGTTGGCTTTCGACCTCGTAGTAGCTTGCTTCCACCGCTCCCCGCCGCAGGTCTGGGCCGCCATCGAGCCTTACATCGTGGGTCGGCGCACTCATGCTTCTCCCCTTGAAGGGGTCCATTTCGAACGGTTGGTTCAGCACTACCACAACTCCCCCGTCCTTGGAGCCGGCTACTGGGACCGGCAGGACGTCCTGTGAGTAACGGAGTGCGCGTCAGCTCCACACCTGCGACTGAATTGACCGCGGAGCAGCCGGAGCCAAGGCAGGCGACCGCCGAGGAGGCATCACTTCTCGTATCCAGAAGGCCGCACTCGTGACGCACATCCGACGGACGTACTACCGCAAGCAGGGGCGTCCGGTGGAGACGGCGGACATCGTGGTCCCCGCCGCTCACCGCGAGATCGTCTATGAGATCCCGATCGATCGCCACCACTAGCCCTCTCACGGGAGCCCGCGCGCACCGGTCCGCTTTGCATCCTGAAATTTCGCGCCGGTCAGCTTGGCGCCACGGAAGTTCGCGTTCGTGAGGTCCGCCTTGGCCAGGTCCGCGTTCGTCAGATCCGCGTGACGAAGGTCCGCACCTGCCAGGTTTGCCTCACGAAGGTCCGCGTTGCTCATCTTGGCATTCCGAAGATCTGTGTCGTCCAGCCAGGCGTACTGCAGGTCCACGCAGAATGCTGGCTCGATCTCCTGACCGGTCTCCGAAAGAATGCCGCCCCCACAGGTCATGTCTGCTTCGCGAAGGTTCGCGCCTGTGAAAACCGTGCCGACGAGGCTCGCCGCCGTCAGATCCGCCGCCCTGAGATAGGCCCCATCAAGATAAGCACTCTCTAGGTTCGCGTAGCTCAAGGATGCTTTGCGGAGGTTTGCGCCACTCAGAGTGGCCCAGCGGAGATCGGCGTCGGACAGGTCGGCTTCCGGGAGGTTGATGGAGGCCTTGCCGGTGAAACGGAGGCCTCGGAGGTCGCTATAAGTCAGGTCGATGATCGCCCCGCCGTCCCGTTCTGAGGGGCGTCTGGCCAGCGTGGCGATCGCCGCCTGGACGTCAGCCTTGGGTCTGTGATCGTCGCGGCTGGCAGCCAGTGGTTCCTTGAGGCTCTTGGTACTCGATCCGGCGTGCCGCTGCGCGAAGGCAGCCAGCACGGATACGACCGTGGGGTGGTCGCGGACGGAGTCCTGCATGATGCGTTGCAGGGCGTAGATGCCACCCAGCCGGACGTCCAGGGACTGCGATCCCAGATTGCCGACAGCGGCATTGAACCGGCTGGTGATCTGCCCATGTTCGGAGATCCGCAGTTCCTTGCTGGCCTGTCCGACCTGCATCCAGGTGAACAGCAGCGCGCCCAGAGCCGCGAGCCCGGGCAGGCTGGCTGCGATCAGAGCGACCATCTGCATGCGGTCACGGCCCTCAGACCTGGACCTCGCCGAACGGCCACGGTGTCGACGCCGCCTTATGCCACGGCGACGATGGGCACTACGACGAAGCTCATCAACGCTCAGTTTCCTAGCCACCCACCCATCGCATCCCGCAAGCCGAGTGGCAGCAACACTTACTACTCCGGGGAGACAATCCCAGGTCTACCTGTTGATCAAACGAGACGCCCTGGCCCTAGCTCGGCCCCTGTGCCGAAGGCCGCTCGACAAGAGCCCAACGTCGGAAGAGAAGCAGCTCAGCAGGGGCGGGACACGCGACCCACCCAGCGCCTTCTAAGCGCTTGGCCGCAGGTTCGAGTCCTGCCGGGGGCGCCCCTACCCCGCCCTCCTCCGGAGGGCATTTTTGCTGTCCGGGGCCGGTCCACCCCACCCCGCAACCACGCTGAGCAATCAGCCGACGCCCCAGCGTGCCGCACATCGAAGGGGTCGACAGGATGTACTGCGCATTCAAGCCTTGATCACACTTGATGGTGAACGTATCAAGATCAAGTAACCGCCGACGGCGGGGCACGGTTGTCCCAGGTGCTCATCAGAAGATCACCACAAGGGGACCATCTTGGCCACGTCGCGCATCGCCCGCCTCCTCACGACGCTGGTAGCCGCAAGCGCACTCGTTCTCACGACTCCGTCCGGGGCACACGCCACCGCGATCGGATCAACCCCCGTGCGCACCTTCGAATACACCGTGGGCGGCCTGACCGTGAAGGTGCCGACGGGGTGCATGTTCACGCACGTCATCCGCGGCAGCGGAAGGAAGATCACTTACCAGAACGCAGGGGTGGACTGCGCCTTCGTGGGTGCGTTGAGCAGTGGGTTCTGCAACTGGCGCATCGATTTCACCTACGCGGACGTGAACAATCGGATCTATCGCACTTCGCGTGGCAGGACTCACAGTGAATGCAAGATCGACCCGATGAGGAACAACTCTCCTCAGACGCTGCCTCGTTATGGGAAGGCGTGCGCCCATCTCCAGGTCAACGGTGTGCGGCGTGTGAGCCAGTGCCACCACATCACGAAGTGAGTCGTTCATGGTCGACCGACAAGACGGGCAGAGCGCATTGCAGCGTCAGGAAGCGAGGCGTCGGCGAGTCGGGAATGTCGCGTTCCTCGTCGGCATGGCCCTTGTGCTCGCCTTTTTCGGGTTCTCTCCGGGGCTGCCTCACGTCATCGACTGGGGCGCCATCCTCGTGTCCCTGGTCGGGGGTGGCCTCGCACGGTGGAGGTGCCGAGCCTGGATGGCGAAGAGAACCAAGGGGTGAGGGCTCGGGCTGTCGCCGGGGCTTCGTCGGGTCGGTGAGGTCAGGTCGTGGGGGTGGTGGTCTCGGGGACCCAGTAGGCCCCGGACTGGCGGCGGAGGTGGCCGAGGTCCACCAGGTAGCGGCGGAGTGTCACATGGTCCACCGGCGTGTTCTCGCACCAGGCGCGCAGCTTCTCGTCGACGGTGCGCTCGGGGTAGTCGACTCCCGGCTCGAAGGTCCGCTCGGCCACGTATCGCAGGACGACCAGCTTCCGTTGCCACCGGGCCGGCAGCCGGACGAGACGTCCGTCGCGCACGAAGGTCCGCAGGACGGGATCGGTCTGTTCCGGTGCCTCGGCCCCTTCAGCCCTCGTAGCGCCCGAGTCCCGTACTGCCGTCCGCTTCTCCACGCCGTTGGCTCCTCTGTCTCGCTGGCCGGCTGCCGCCCGTCGCCCGGAGGGTAGCCACCGGCTCCCGTGCGCGCACGGGATTTCCGGCCCGCGCGGAGCGCGTGAAGGGGCCGTGGCCACACTCGGGTTCGGAATGGGTGATCCGCCCATGAACGCCGTGACCCCCGGTGCGCGGGCGCGTTGAAGGGGCGTGCGGCCACCAAGAAGCGGTCGTGCTCACCGATCAAGAAGGAGAACGTGATGTCTCGCATCGCGAAGGCAGCCGTCGTCACGCTCGGCACTTCCGCCGTCGTGCTCAGCGGCGCCGGCCTGGCCTCGGCGGACGCGGGCGCCGAGGCCAAGGCCGTCGGCTCCCCGGGTGTCCTGTCGGGCAACGTCGTCCAGGTTCCCGTCAACGTGCCGATCAACCTGTGCGGGAACACGATCGACATCGTCGGCCTGCTGAACCCGGCCTTCGGCAACGTCTGCGTCAACAACGGCGGCGACCACCACAAGGGCAACGCCGGCAGCCCCGGCCCGTCCGGCTACGGCCACTGACGGGGCGGCACCCCGAGCGGCACGGCAGTACCAGGAAGCCCCCGACGGTGTCTCACCGCCGGGGGCTTCTCGCCGTTCCCGGAGCCCATGACGGGCTACCCGCACCGGTCACCCGTACCACTCACGCGTGACCGGTACGCGCACCGGTCACGCGTACCGGTACACGCTCCCGATCTCCTCCATCTGCCCCGGCGTCACGTTCCACGGCGGCATGCGCTCGTCCCGTGCGAGGATCCGCCCCCGCTGGGAGTCGCCCCGGGCCGGCGGCTTGGCGGGGAGGTAGCGCGCGCCCTGGTGCCGCTGCTGCCAGCGGGTCCACTGCAGGTCGATGAAGGCGTGGTGCAGCCAGAAGACGGGGTCGTTGACCGAGGCACCGCCGACCATGTGCCCGCCGACCCACCGGTGCACCCGGTTGTGGTTGAGCCACGAGCCGTTGCCGGTCCCCTGTCCCCACCCTTCGAGCCGGTTGCGGAACCCCCCGCGGGTGACCGAGTTCCAGGGAGCCTTGTCGTAGACCGGCTCGGCGAGCGCCGCGTCCAGGTCACGGGCGGTGGGCAGACCGACGGGGTTGCGGGGGTAGCCGAAGTCACGGGTGAGGTACTCGGTGTCCGTGAGCCCCTCCGTGATGGTCCACCTGCCCGTCCCGTACGCGAAGGGGCCGGTCATCACCCGCTTGTCGGAGCGTCGGCCGTTGCCGCCGAGCAGGTCGACCGTCCAGGGCACCGAGGTGGTCGTACGGTCCCGGGTCCAGTCCCAGTACGGCACGGTCACCGAGTCGTCGATCCGGCGCAGCGCCTTCTCCAGCTCCAGCACGAACCGGCGGTGCCAGGGCAGGAACGAGGGCGCCATGTGGGCCGTACGCAGACCGCCGTCGCCGTCGGAGACGTAGTGGTCGATGTGCATGCGCACGAACTCGTCGTACTCACCGCGCCGCTTGAGCTCCAAGAGGGCTCCGACGAACCGCCGCCGCTCGCCGCGCGTGAGGGTGCTGACGTCCTTACGCGTGTAGGCCATGGCCGACCGCCCCCTCCACCATGGCCGCCACCCGCAGGTGCCGGCCCGCGCCCAGTTCGTCGACGGCGGCGCGGGTCGCCTCCAGGGCCGTCGGGTACGAGCGGTAGTGGTCGATCATGCTCAGATACGTGCCGTCGGCGCGCCGCATCAGGTGCAGCGGGCGTCCGTCGACGGTGACGTCCCATGGGTGGACGCCGGGCGTCCGGGCGCCCAGATAGGCGGCCTGGCCCGCGTGGGCCTGGGCACCGCGGATACGGTGGCCCCGGTACGTCTCGTCGAAGTCGGACTCCTCCGGGCGCGCCGACCGACGTGGCCACGCGGCGGCGACGACGGGGGCCACGGCCAGGGCGAGGGCCGACACACCGAGGGCACGCAGCGCGTTGCGGCGCGTTCTCCTCCGGCCGGCGTCGGGGTCCACCGTCACTCTGCTCGTCACTCTGCCGACGAACAACACTCTCTCCTCGTCGTGTTCGGTAGCGGTGACCCCCGGGGCGGCCGGCCCGGGCGCGTACGTGGCCCGGGCCTCGTCCTCCGTGTCGCCGCGGGCTCAGACGAGCCCGAGGTTCGCGGTAGGCGCCGTCCGCAGCACCGGGGTGAGGACGGCCGCCTGGGGGTCCTTGAGGCTGGGCAGGCCCAGCGCGTCGGGGTTGGGCGCGGTCAGCGGGGTGTCCACGTTCAGCCCGGGGGTGAGGGTGCGCAGGTCCGCGGCGGGGGCGTCGACGCCGACCCGCTCGAAGCCCTCCCCGACGATCCGGGGCAGCGGGGTCTCGGCCCGGAGCCCCGGCAGCGCGGCGCCGAGCGGCACCTGCGGCAGGGCACTGGCGGGCAGCAGTCGGCCCTCGACGTACTTGGGCCCGTCGGGGGCGCCCGGCGCCAGCAGCGGCAGTTCCCCACCCAGCCTGGGCATCTTCACGTTCAGGGAGTGCTCCACCCCTTCGAGCGGTACGGGGACGGGTACCGTCTCGGCCGCGACGGCGGGGGCTGCGGAGGCGCCCACCGCGGCCGCCACACCGGTGACGACGGCGGCAAGGGTTCCTCGGGTGGTCGGCTTCATCTCGGTACGGTCCCTTTCGGCAATGGGCGGATCCGGGGCTCGGCGTCCGTACTCGGTGAACGATCCGGAGATCTCCCTCAGCAGAAGATTCGCCCGACTGCCGCAATAGTCCGAGAGGCCTATCGGCCCACTGGTCGGCTGGTGAGGTGGTCCGGTCGTCGGGTGATCAGGTGGTCAAGTGGTCAGCTGGTCAGCTGGTCCAGAAATCCCACCAGCGGGTCAGGATGAGCATCCCGATCACTCCGAGGTGCACCACCGGGAACACCCAGGTGAACTCGCCCAGGAAGCTCCTCAGCCCGGCCGGCGCGGGCAGGAAACCGTTGCGGACGACGAACGAGGTCACGTACCAGAAGAGGACGATCGTGGCGATCCAGGCCAGGCAGCACCACAGACAGAGCGAGTTGATCCGGTACAGCGACTCGAACTGGAGCCAGGTCACGAAGCCGACCCCGAACAGCGCGCCCGCGTCGAAGGTCAGCCAGTACCAGCCCGGGAAGGCCGCCCCGGCAAGCAGACTCATGCCGACGCAGATGACGATGCCGTAGGCCACCAGACCGATCATCGGATTGGGGAACCCGAAGGCGGAGGCCTGGTCGCTCTTCATGATGTTGCCGCAGGAGACGACCGGGTTGAGGCTGCACCCGGGGGTGAAGTTCGGGTCCTCCAGCAGCTTGAACTTGTCGAGCGTGATGACCCAGGAGGCGAGCAGCCCGGCCGCACCGGTGATGAGCAGCAGGATCGCGAAGGCACGACTGCCGCCCGCCGTACGGGATGTGCCCGCCACGCCGGCCGAACCGGCGGCACCCGCCGTACCGGCCCGACCCGCCGACCCCCCTGCCGGGGCGGCCATCAGCCGCGCAGGCTGCGGGCCGGCAGGAGGACGTGTGCCGCGCTGGTCAGCGTCTCGGCGTCACCGGCGAAGGCGGCGAGGGCCTCGGGCTCGACGGGCGTGCCGGGCCGAGCCTCGGGCCAGGGGCGGGTCGCGAAGAGCAGGTAGGCGAAGCCGCGTCGGCCGACGGCGTCGAGCCACTCCGGCGGAGCGGGGCACTGGGCGTTGAGCTGCGGCATCGTGACGACGGCCTGGCCCGCCTCGACGAGCAGGGTGACCGGGAGGCTGGGATGGGCGGCACCGTCGACGACCTTCTCGCCGATGGACAGACCGAGGCTCCTCAGCAGATCCGCGACGGCGGCCGTGGAGCCCTCGGGACCGCTCTGCCCGTCCCCCAGGGTGTAGGCGAGCAGGTAGGGCATGTCCCCGTCGGGGGCTTCTCCGCTCCACGCCATGACGACGAGCGTGCCGAGGTCTGCGGGGCGGAAAGGGCGGGTTTCAGCGGAAGTTGAAGTCACCGCGGAACCCTATCCACGCCCGCCAAACGACCCTGCCGCCTTTTCACCCGACCGGGCGACAGCCGACGACCGACCACACGAACGAGGGACACGCCTCGAACACCGGGGAGTTCCCTCTCCCGAGGGGTGGGGGAACGACCGGGGCCGGTCCCGCGGCTTCGCGGAACCGGCCCCGTGAGACCGCGAGGAGGGTCAGCGCTGGAGGGGCAGACCGCCGAGGAGCTGGCCGGGACCGCCGGAGGAGTTGAGGGACTTGGTCGCGCCGCTCACCGTGTGGAGCACGGAGTCCTTGTTCTCGGTGTCGAGCGCGTTCGACTGCTGCTGCAGGGGTGCGGGTGAGATGGGCTCCTTGAAGAGCGTGTTCACCGCGCCGTTGAGGCTGGTGGGCGTGACGTCCGTGGCGTCGTAGGCAAAGGCCGGCGCGGCTGCACCAGCGATGACCATGGACCCGGCAACGACAGCGGCGGCCTTCAGGGACTTCATCGCGTTCCTCTCCTCGGAATACTGGAAGCACTGCGCCGTGTCCAACGAGCCCTCACGCCGGCGGAAACCCCGTACCGGACAGGTCATATCTGACGCCGAACGACAGGTCATACGAACCATCGGTCGGCCCGACCCCCTGCCCCTCGGTCCTCCTACCGCACGGGCAGCGTGCCCGTGGGCGGCATCGCCGGCAGCTCCGCCGACGGTTGCACCACCGGCAGATCGGCCGGGACGGGGAGACCGCTGCCGACCAGGATGGCGGCGATGACCTTGACCAGTGCGGTCACGACCCCGGTGACGGTGGGCAGGACCTGGGCCAGGTCGCCGGAGGTGACCGCCTTGAGCAGGGCGTCGACCGCCGTCTGCAGGGCGGTGAGCGCGTCGGTCACCGGACTCGCCGCGAGTCTGCCGACCGGCTGCGCCGGCCCCCGGTCGTACGCCGGCAGCGTGACGGGCAGCTGTGGCGCGGCCGGCACCGAAGGCGCCGCCGGGACCGTGGGCGTCGCCGCGGCGGGCGGCGCCTGGGGCACGGCGGGCGCGGGCGGTGTGGCGGGTACCGCGGGGACGGCCGGCTCTGCCGGCGTGACGGGGAGGGCGGGCGCGGCCGGGTCCACCGGCAGGGCGGCCGGCGGGGTCGCAGGTGCCGCCGCCTTGGCCTTGTCGATGGCATCCCGGACGGCCTTGCCCAACTCGGCCACCTGTTCGGCGGAGAGCTGACCGTTGTCCGCCTTGAGCGCGGCGTCGAGCAGATCGGTCACCGGCTTCAGTACGCCACCGAGGTCGCCCAGGCCCTTGAGCTGGGTGAGGAGCGCGTCCGCGCCGGGGACGGGGGCGGACGCCGACCGGGCGGCGTGGTCACGCGCCGTCTCGGCGTCGGTCGCCAGGGCGGCGGGGGCGGTGACTCCGAGGAGGAGCGTGGCGCAGAGGGCGGGGACCGCGAGACGCCGTGCGGACAGAGCACGCATGAATGTTCCTTTCAACGGTGCGACGGATTGTCTTTTCACCTTGTCTTTTCACCGTGAAATCGGTGTTCTCCGTCTGCAACCGAGGGGCCCCATTCGGGGCAACACGAACCGGCCGCCCTCCCTGCGGGGAGGACGGCCGGTTCGTGTGTCAACGTGCGAACGTCAGTCCGGGGACGTCAGTTTTCGAACGTCAGTCGTTGAAGCACTTGTTGCCGAACGCCGGGTTCAGCAGTCCGACGAGGTTGACGGTGTTCCCGCACACGTTGATCGGCACGTGAACCGGAACCTGCACGACGTTGCCCGACAGCACGCCCGGGGAGTGGGCGGCGAAGCCCTTCGCCTCGCTGTCGGCGGTGGCGACGCCGGCGGTGCCCGCCACGGCCGCGGCAGCAACGGAGGTCAGGGCCAGGCCCTTCGCGATACGCGACATGGAGAGGTGCTCCTTGGAGTTGATGCAAAGACACTCGGGCGGGGATGCCCGGCGCTGAAGTCAACGCGCGGCATGCACCGGGGGTTGTGCCTCCAAAGGGGTGATCTCCCGAATCTCTTGCTTCACCGTTCCGACACAGTTGGCATGTTCCGCGAATACATACGAACAGCGGGCTAGAGTTGCGCACCTCCCCAGGCCGCCGCGGCCTTTATCAGATCCGCAGATATTCGACACCTCGACGGTCTGCGGAATTACCCCGACAAGCACCCGAACGAGCTCCCGAAAGGGCACCGACGGTCATGCGAATTCAACCGGGTCCTCTACTGCGCCGCGCAGGGGTGGGCTGCTGCGCTCTCGTCGCCCTCTGGGCGCCCGGCGCTGCCGCGACGGCCGCACCACCCGTTCCCCCACCCGTTCCCTCGCCCGAGGCCGAGCGCCTGGCCCTCACCCAGCGCTACCGCGCACTGCAGCACGGCGGCATCGTCCGCGCGGCCAACTCCTCCATCACCTGCCGCACGCGGCCGGCCGCGCCCCCGACCTCCGCGTCCCCCTCGACCTCCGCGTCCCCGGCTGCCACGCCGTCGTGCGCCGACGCGCGCGGGGGGCGTACCGCCGTGAACGACGACTTCGACATGTTCTACATCGACGTCGACCATGACCCGAACACCTACAACTCCAGCCGGGGCGAGGTCCGGCTGCCGCCGGGCGCGCGGGTGTCGTACGCGCGGCTGTACTGGGGCGGCAACCTGCGGGTCGGCGAACAGAAGCCGCCGAAGGACAACGGGCGGGTGCTGATCGCGGAGCCCGGTGGCGCGTACAAGGAGGTGCTCGCGGACTCGATGGTGGGGCACCGGGTGACGCGGGACGCGGACGCGTTCCAGGCCTCGGCGGACGTCACGGAGCTGGTGCGGTCGAGCGGTTCGGGGCTCTACACGGTGGCTCAGGTCAATGTGGCGATGGGCCGTTCGGCGGCCGGGGCGTGGGGCGGCTGGACGCTGACGGTGGCCTACGAGAACCCGGCGGAACCGCTGCGGCACCTGGCGATGTGGGACGGGTTCGACACGCTCTCGCCGGGCGCCGACGCCCTTCTGACGGATGGTGAGCAACAGGTCCGGCTGAGCGGTGCGGCGCTGCCGGAGCGGGCTCGCGGGACCGTGGGGCTGGTCGCCTACGACGGGGATCGCGGGCGTACGGGCGACTCGCTCACCGTTTCGACCGGGGAGGGTCCTGCCGTCGCGCTCGGGGACGCGGCCAACCCCCGTGACGACGTTCTGAATTCGACGATCAGCCAGCCGGGGGCGGTCGTGGCGGGGCGTACGCCGGCGTACTCGAACACCCTCGGATACGACTCGGACGTTCTCGAACTGGACGACGAAATCCGGCGCGGCGGTGACCAGTTGGCCTTCCGGCTCGTTTCGCAGCGGGACGCGGCCTGGGTCGGAGCGCTCTTCGTCGCCGTCGACGCCAAGCCGTGACGCGCGCCGCCCGGCGCCGCCCTTGAGCGAGGAACCCGCATGCAACTGTCACCATCCGACCCTCCGTCGCGGGTCCTGCACCTCACCCAGCCGGTCGACGGCGGCGTGGCCCGTGTCGTGACGGACCTCGTGCGGGCCCAGCTCGCCGAAGGTCTGTGCGTCGCCGTGGCCTGCCCCGACGGTCCGCTCGCCCCGGAACTGCGCGCCCTCGGCGCCGACGTACGGCACTGGGCGGCCACCCGGTCGCCGGGGCCCGCGCTGCTGTCGGAGGTGCGTGGGGTGCGGCGGATCCTCGACGACGTACGGCCCGACCTGGTGCACGCGCACAGCGCGAAGGCCGGGCTGGCGGGCCGGCTCGCCGTACGGGGGCGCGTGCCGACCGTGTTCCAGCCGCACGCCTGGTCGTTCGAGGCGGTGGACGGCGCGATGGCAGCGCTGGCGCTCGGATGGGAGCGAACGGGGGCGCGTTGGGCCTCGCGCGTGGTGTGCGTCAGTGAGTCGGAACGGATCACCGGGGAGCGGGCCGGGGTGCGTGCCCGCTGGACGGTGATCCCGAACGGGGTCGACGCCGGGCGCTTCCACCCCGCCGCCGTCGACACCGTGCGCGCCCAGATCCCGCTGCTGTCCGGGGTCGATCCGGCAGCGCCTCTGGTGGTGTGCGTGGGCCGGCTGTGCCGGCAGAAGGGGCAGGACGTGCTGCTCGCGGCGTGGGACGCGGTGTTGCGGCGGGTGCCCAGGGCGCGTCTGGTGCTGGTCGGGGACGGACCGGAGGGCGAGCGGCTGCGGACCCTCGCGCCCGGGAGCGTGCTGTTCGCCGGAGCCGTCGCGAACGCGGTGCCCTGGTACCAGGCGGCCGATCTGGTCGTCCTGCCGTCGCGGTGGGAGGGCATGGCACTGGCGCCGCTGGAGGCCATGGCGTGCGCGCGGCCGGTCGTGCTCACCGACGTGGACGGGGCCCGGGAGAGCCTGCCGCCCGGCCAGGAGCCGGTGCCCGTCGAGGACCCCGCGGCGCTCGCCGGGGCCGTCGCCCGTCTGCTGCTCGACCCGCTGCTGCGGGAGTCGCTCGGCCACCAGGGGCGCCATCACGTACTGACCACGCGCGACGTACGGCACACGAACGAGGCCGTCGCGGGCGTGTACCGCGAACTGCTCGGCGATGCGGACGGGCGGCGCGGGGAAGCCACCGAGTACAGGGAGTCCATCCACACGTGACTGCGGAACGTACGGAAAGTACCGTCCCCTCCTCCGGTGGACAGCAACGCGAGTTCGGCGGCACGTCCGTCTCGGTGGCCACGCCGCGCGAGACCGCCGGCGGCCTGACCTTCCCGGCCGGCCGACGACCCGTCGCCCGGCCTCCCTCAGGGCTGCCGCTGCTCGCCGTGGACGGCGGCGCGGCCCTGCTCGCGGTGCTGGTGATCACCGGCGGCACGACTCCCGGGCGCCCCCTGATGGCGGCCGCCCTGGCGCTGGCCGTGGCGTGGCTGAACACCCGGGCGCGCCTCTACCGGCCGCCCGCCGTGCCCGCCGTGCTCGACGAACTGCCCGCCGTGTGCGGGCGGATCGTGCTCGGCTGGTGCGTGCTCGGCGCCGGTGTGGCCGCGCACTCCCCCGATCAGGCGCTCACCGCCCATGAACTGGCCCTCGGCTGCGCCCTGCAGTCGGCGGCGGCCTGTGTCGGCCGGGGCACGGTGCACTGGCACCGGCGCCGGGCGCTCGTCCGGCGCCCCTCGACGGCCCTGGTGGTGGGCCCGGCGGCCGGCGCGCAGCGCGTGGCCGCCGCGTTCCTGCGCCACCCGGGGTGCGGCATCCGGCCCGTCGGTGTCGTCGCCGACCAGGGCGGTCAGACCGACGGCCTGCCCGTGCTGACCACCGCCGAGGAGGTGCGGCGGGCCGCCCTCCAGAACGGTGTGCGGTGCGTGCTCGTCGTCGGCTCCCACACCCGCACCGAACGCGCCCCGTTGCTGCGGACGCTGGAGGACGGCGGCTGCGCGCTGTGGGAGGTGGACGCCGAGTCCCCCTCGTACGACCGGGACGGCTCGACCGAACTGCTCGCCGGGTTCGCCTGCCGTCGGCTCGAACTGACGAGACGCCAGGAGACCCTCGGCAAGCGGCTCGTGGACATCGTCGTGTCCGGGACGCTGTTGCTGCTGGTGAGCCCGCTGCTGCTGGTGTGCGCGGTGGTGCTGCGGTTGAGCGACGGACCCGGCGTGGTGTTCCGGCAGGAGCGGATCGGGCGGGACGGGCTGCCGTTCACGCTGTTGAAGTTCCGCACCCACCGGCCGGCCGACGCGCACGAGGCGGCGACCCGGTGGAGCGTGGCGAACGAGCAGGAGATGGGCTGGTTCTGCCGCTTCCTGCGCCGCACCTCGCTGGACGAGCTGCTCCAACTGTGGAACGTGCTGCGCGGCGACATGAGCCTGGTCGGTCCGCGTCCCGAACGGCCCTACTTCGTGGCCAAGTTCGGGCAGAGCTACCCGGGCTACGCGGCCCGGCACCGGATGCGGACCGGCATCACCGGGCTGGCCCAGGTCACCGGCCTGCGCGGGGACACCTCCATCGAGGACCGGGCCCGCTTCGACAACGCGTACATCGACAACTGGTCGCTGTGGCAGGACTTCTGCATCCTGGTCCGCACGGCCGCCGCCCTCGTCCGTCCGACGGGGAGCTGACCGTGACGTCTCCGCGCGTGGCGGCGCCCGTCCTGCCCGTGGTCGCCGTGGTCGCCGCGCTCGCGCTGCCGATCACGGCGGACGCCGAGGGCGGCGCGACCCCGGCCGACGCCGTCTCCGGCCTCCTCGTGCTGTGGTGCGCCGTACGGCTGCTGCGGGACCGGCGGCGCCCCCTGACCCGTACGGCGGCGGTGGTCCTCGGGCTGCCGGTGGTCGGGCTCGCGCTGGCCGCGGCCGGTGCGGGCGACCCGGGGGCCGGGGTCGCCGGACTCGGCCGGTACCTCCAGGTGTTCGTGCTGGTGCCGACGGCGGTCCTGCTCTGTGTCCGGGGCCGGTCCGACTTCCGGGTGGTGGCCTGGTCGTTCGTGGGGCTCGCGCTGTGGCAGGGCGCGGTCGGGACGCACCAGTACGTCACCGGCACCGGGGCCAGTTACGCCGGTGAGGACATCCGGGCCGTGGGGACCTTCGGGGCCGGCGACGTGATGGGGATGGCGACCGTGGTGTCGTTCGGGCTGGTGTGCGCGGTGGGTCTCGCGCTGGCGCCCGCGACGGCGAAGCAGCGGGCCTGGGCCCTGGTCTGCTCGGCGCTGCTGGTGCTGCCGCTCGCGGTGTCGTTCAGCCGGGGCGCGTGGATCGCCACGGCCGTGGCGTGCGGGCTCCAGGTGGTGCTGGCCGGGCTGCGGCGGGCGGTGGTGACCTTCGCCGCCGTGACCGCCGTGGGTGTCGTCCTCGTCGGCGGGCTCGGCATCGGGTCCGCGATGCTCCAGGACCGGATCAGCAGCATCACCCGGGTCGCCGACGCGCCGGACCAGTCCGTCACCGACCGGTACACCATGTGGGCCGCGGCCGTCGGCATGTGGCGCGAACAGCCGCTGACCGGCGTCGGGTTGAAGGGCTTTCCCGAGCACCGCGACAGCCACGCCTCGCTGGCGCTCTCCTCCGGCAGCGACATCGCCGGCGCCGGCACGGCCTACCAGAAGCAGTCCCTGCTCTCCCCGCACAACATGTACCTCCTGGTCCTGAGCGAACAGGGTCTGATCGGCCTGCTCACCCTCGGGGGGAGCTGGCTGGCCCTGGGGGTGTGCGGGGCACGGGGGCTGGCGCGGGCCCGACACGACAGCGGTAGCCGTGACCGTGGCCGTGACGGTGTGAGCGGACGTGGAGCCGACGGGATCGTCCCCGGGACCGGTGGGACCGACCGCCGACCCGGTGGTGTCGACTGCGGGCTCGTCGCCTGCGGGCTGGTCGCGTGGATGCTGGTCGACTTCGTGTACGCGGACATCGGGGGGCCGACGACCGTGCTGACCGCCGTGTGCTTCGGGCTGGTGGCGTGGTGGGCCCTGGCGGACCGGACGGCCACGGGCGCCGCTCCGGTCGGCGCCCCCACGACCCGCGTTCCGGAGGAGGCCGGAGCACGATGACGACGCCTCCTCGCGCTCCGCGCGGGACA
This sequence comes from Streptomyces gottesmaniae, assembly GCF_031845845.1. NCBI lineage: Bacteria > Bacillati > Actinomycetota > Actinomycetes > Kitasatosporales > Streptomycetaceae > Streptomyces > Streptomyces gottesmaniae. The sequence continues at coordinate 107,234 of NZ_JAVRFJ010000017.1, read as the reverse complement.
CCGCCGCAGCCACCCTCGCAGGCGCCGACGGCTTCCGGCCCCGCCGGGCTCGTGCCCCCGGCCTCCGGCCCCGCGGCCCCGGTGCCGCCGGCCTCCCCGGCCGCCGATCCCTCGGTGCCGGGCGCCCGTGAGGCCGACCTCTCGGAGGTCGCGCCCCCCACGGGCCGGTTCCTCGCCAGGGCCACGCTCGTCACGGCGGCGCTCACGGCGGCGGCCGCCTTGCTGGGACTGGGCCGCGACCAGGCGCTGTCGTATCTGTTCGGGGCCGGCAGCGAGACGGACGCCTTCCTGGTGGCCTGGACGGTGCCGGAGTTCGCGGCGACGCTGTTGATCGAGGACGGCATGGCGTTCGTGCTGGTGCCGGCGTTCAGCGTGGCCGTGGCCCGCCGCGCCCGGGGTGGTGTGGGCGACCCGGTCCGCTCCCTGGTCGCCTCGACGCTGCCCCGGCTGACGCTGGCCTTCGTCGCCGCGGCCATGCTGCTGATCGTCGGCGCGCCCTACCTCGTCGAGGCGCTCGCCCCCGGTCTCCCCGACCCCCGACTGGCCGTCGACTGCACCCGGTTGACCGGCACCTGCGCCCTCTCCTTCGGCCTCGCCGGCTACTGCAGCGCGGCCCTGCGCGCCCACCGCCGGTTCGTGGCGCCCGCGGCGATCTACGTGTCCTACAACGTCGGGATCATCACGGCGATGTTCGTGCTCGGCGGTCGCTGGGGGGTGCGGGCCGCGGCCGTGGGCGTCGCGGTGGGCGGCGTGCTGATGATCATCACTCAGCTGCCCTCGCTGCTGCGCCAGTTGCGCCGCGGGAGCCGGGCATCCGAACCGCACGAGCCGTCCGAGGCACCCCCGGCCCCCGAGGTGCCCAAGATGCCCGCGGCGCCCACCGCCCTCACCGCGTCCCCCTTGGACGCCACCCCCTCCGTCACCGCCCGCCCCGTCGAGTTCACCCTCATCAGCACCGTCCTGCTCTTCGCGCTCTGCCGTCAGTCCCAGGTCCTCATCGAGCGTTTCCTCGGCTCGACGCTGCCCTCCGGGGCCATCTCGCATCTCAACTACGCGCAGAAGGTGGCCCAGATCCCGATGACGTTCTCGCTGATGCTGTGCACCGTCACCCTCCCGGTGGTGGCGCAGGCGATGGCGGAGGGCGACACCGAGCGGGCCCGCAGCCGGGTGGAGAAGGACCTCGCGCTGGTGTCGTGCATCGTGCTGCTCGGCGCGGCGGCGATCTTCGCGTGCGGCCCGCAGATCATCGAACTGCTCTTCCAGCGCGGCGCCTTCACCGCGCGGGACACGGCCGCCACCGCCGCCGTGATGCGGGTGTACGCCCTCGGGCTGCTCGGCCACGCCCTGGTGAGCGCGCTGGTCCGCTCCTACTTCTCGGCCGGCCGGCCCACCTGGTACCCGCTGGTCGCCATGGCCGCCGGGATCGTCGCGACCTCGTGGATCGGCGCGGCCACCGTCGGTTCCTGGGGCGTCCTCGGCATCGCCGCCGCCAACGCCGTCGGCATCACCCTGACGGCCCTGCTCCTGCTGTACGGCATGGGCGGCCGGGCGGTACCGATCCGCACCCGGCAGGTGGTGACCGAGATGAGCCGGCCGGTACGGGCGGCCGTGGCCGCGGGTGTGGCGGGGATGTACTGCGCCGACCGGTTCGACTCGCCCGTCCTCGGTCTCGCCGTCGGCGGCGCGGTCGTCGCCTTCGTCTTCGTCCTGCTGGCCCGGGCCATGGGCGCCGCAGGCGTCACACCCGCCCTCCGTTCCGTCACACGAAGGCTTGCCGATGTCCGTATCCGCTGACCGCCCGTCCGTCCCCGCCGATCGCACCCCTGTCCCCAGCGGCCGCCCGTCCGTCCCCGCCGGCCGCGGACCGGCGGGGTCCGCCGCCGCGCACCTCTGGGTGGCCATGTACCACTCGGTGGGCGACTGCTCCGACGACCCGTACCGCATCACGGTCTCGCCCGACCGCCTCGACGCGCAGCTCGGCTGGCTGCGGCGCCGGGGGCTGCGCGGGGTCGCCATGGCCGAGCTGCTCGCCGCCCGCGCCCGGGGCGAGGGCCGGGACCTGGTGGGGCTGACCTTCGACGACGGGTACGCCGACTTCGTCGACAGCGCCCTGCCACTGCTGCGGGCGCACGACTGCGGGGCCACGCTCTTCGTGCTGCCCGGGCGGCTCGGCGGCGAGAACGCCTGGGACCCGCTGGGCCCGCGCAGGCCGCTCCTCGACAAGCAGGGCATCCGGGTGGCCGCCGGGACCGAGGGCATCGAGATCGGCTCGCACGGCCTGACCCATGTCGACCTCACGAAGGCGGACGACGAGACCCTGCGGGCCGAGACCGCCGACAGCAGAGCGCTGCTCTCGGAGTTGATCGGTGCGCCGGTCCAGGGCTTCTGCTATCCGTACGGCACCGTCGACCAGCGCGCCGCCGACGCCGTGCGGGACGCCGGGTACGCCTACGCCTGCGCCATCGACCCCGGCCCGTTGAACGGCCCGTACGCGCTGCCCCGGGTGCACATCGGCGAGGAGGACACGGCCCTGCGGCTGCTGTTGAAACGCAAGCTGCACCGGTTGCGCCGGCGTCCCGTCGAGGGAGTCTGAGGCCGACGTGAAGGCGCTGCACATCATCACCGGTCTCGGCGTCGGCGGCGCGGAACAGCAACTGCGGCTGCTGCTGCGTCATCTGCCGGTCGACTGTGACGTGGTGACGCTGACCAATCCGGGTCCGGTCGCCGACGGTCTCACGGCCGACGGCGTCCGCGTCACCCACCTCGGCATGACCGGCAACCGCGATCTCGCCGCCCTCCCCCGGCTGGTGCGGGTGATCCGCAAGGGCGGCTACGACCTCGTCCACACCCATCTCTACCGGGCCTGCGTGTACGGCCGGATCGCCGCCCGGCTGGCGGGAGTCCGCGCGGTCGTCGCCACCGAGCACTCCCTCGGCGACTCGCAGATGGAGGGCAGAAGGCTCTCCGCCGGGGTCCGCGCCCTCTACCTCGCCAGCGAGCGTCTCGGCCGGTCCACGGTCGCCGTCTCGCCGACCGTCGCCGACCGGCTGAAGCGCTGGGGGGTGCCGGCCCCCCGGATCGAGGTCGTGCCCAACGGCATCGATCTCGCGGGCTTCCGCTTCGACACGGACCTGCGGGAGCTGACCCGCAGGCGGCTCGGGCTGCCGGAGGACGCGTACGTCGTCGGGGGTGTCGGCCGACTCGCGGCGAGCAAGCGGTTCGACGTTCTGATCCGCGCCCTGGCCCAACTGCCCGACGACTGCTGGTTGTTGCTGGTCGGCGGTGGCGCCGAGGAGAGCGTGCTGCGGCGGACCGCCCAGCGGGCCGGGGTCGCCGACCGGGTGCTGCTCACCGGGGAGCGCCCGGCCGCGGGGGCCCCCGGCGCCGATCTGCCCTCCCTGATGAACGCCATGGACGTGCTCGCCTCCCCCAGCGCCGAGGAGGCCTTCGGGCTCGCGGTGGTGGAGGCGATGGCGTCCGGGCTGCCCGTGCTCTATGTCTCCTGCCCGGCGATCGAGGACCTGCCGACGGACTCGACCGTGGGCGCCCGACGCGTCCAAGGGGGCGCGGAGTCGTTCGTACGCGCCCTGCTGGATGTCCGCGCGCAGGGCGAGCGCTCCCGTGCCGTCCCCGCCGCCGCTCAGCACTACTGCATCACCCGCAGCGCCGCCCAGCTCATGGACGTGTATGCGGCCGCCGTCTCCAGCACGCCCCCGCCGACCCCGCCCCTGGGAGTGAGTTCCGTATGACCGACCGTACGCCCGAACGCCCGACCGACAGCACGACCCGTGGGTCAGCTCCCGCCTCCCGCGCCAGGTCCCTGCCCCCCTGGTCCCTGCTGGCCGCCGGTGCCCTGCTCGGTGGGCTGGCCGGGGGCGCGTACGGTGTGGTGAAGGCGCCCGCGTACACCGCCACGAGCTATGTCGTCGTCGTGCCGGCCGAGGGGTCGGACCCCCAGTCGGCCCTCGGCTTCGCCCAGGCCTACGGGCGGGTCGCGACGCAGGTCGCGGTGCTCGGGGACGCCCAGGTGTGGGCGGGCGTGCCGATCGGGACACTGAGGAGGAACGTGCGGACGGCGACCTCGCCGGACGCGCCGATGGTCGCCGTGTCGGCCACGTCCGCGCGGCCGGACCTCGCCGTCGACATGGCCAACGCCGTCTCACGGGCGCTGACCCGGCACGCGAACGACTCCGCGCGGTCGACGCGCGTCGAACTGCAGGAGTTCGCCCGCGCGACCAAGCCGACCGAGGCGTCCTCGGCGTCGTCGACGGTGACCGGTCTGGTGGGCACGGCCGCCGGCGGACTGCTCGGCGGGCTCGCCCTGCTGGCCCGGCCCCGGCGCACCCCACAGCCCCCACCCGCCGCGTCCGTACCGGGACCCGCTCTCGCCGCCGACACCCACGGTCAGCTGTGACCAGCACCCTGCACATGGGGGCGAGCACCACCCTGCGCGCCGAACTCTGCACCGACGAGCGCGAGTTCGGCGAGCTTTCCGAGGCCTGGGACCGGCTGTACCGGCGGTGCGGCGCGGCCACCCCGTTCCAGAACCACGCCTGGCTGCACTCCTGGTGGCTGTCGTACGGCACCCCCGGCAGACTCCGTCTGGTCCTGGTCCGCGACGGGGCCGAGCTGCGCGCGGTCGCCCCGCTGATGCTCGTGCGGCGTCCCCTGCCGACCCTCGTCCCGCTCGGCTGTCCCATCTCCGACTTCGCGGACGTCCTCCTCGACGACGAGTACACCGAGCAGGCGTCGGCCGCGCTCGCCGAGGGGCTGTCGGCCGTCGCCCGGACGGCGCTGATCGACTTCCGCGAGGTACGACCGGGCGCCGCCATCGAACGGATCTACGACCGCTGGCGGGGCCCGCGCCGCAAGGTGGCCGACTCGGTCTGTCTGGAGCTGCCCGCCCAGCCCATGGACGAGCTGCTCAAGCGGCTGCCCAGCTCCCGGGCCCAGCGGGTGCGCGCCAAGCTCCGCAAGCTCGGCGACCTCGGCATCGAGCCACGTGCCGTGCGCGCGGACGAGGTGGACGCGGCGCTGCGGACGATGCTGGACCTGCACCGGCTCCAGTGGCAGGACCGCAAGGTGACGACCGAGCACATGCGGCCCCGCTTCTCCGAGCATCTGGTCCGCTCGGTCGGGCCGATGGTGCGCTCGGGGGACGCCGTGGTGACCGAGTTCCGGCTGGGCGGCGACGTCCTGGCCGTCGACGTCACCCTGCTGTCGCGACGGCTGGCGGGCGGCTACCTCTACGGCGCCCACCCACGGCTGCGCGAACGCAAGGCGGATGTCGCCACCATGCTGCTCGACGCCTGTGCCGGGCACGTCGGCTCCGGCGCCCAGCAGGTGCTGAGCCTGCTGCGGGGCGCCGAGCCGTACAAACTGCGCTGGCGCCCGGAGACCGTCGTCAACCAGCGGCTGCTGCTCGCCCGCCGCCGCACCGCACCGCTGCTGTCGGCCGCCGCCTGCGACGCGGCGGCCCGCTGCCAGGGCAGGGAACTGGTCCGCCGGTGGCGTGCGCGGAAGGACGCGAAGAGCCAGGAGAGCGCGAAGAACGCGGCGGGTGCGCGAACCCCGGACGGTAACCGGGACCGAGGCGACCGGCCGGACCGGAAGGACCGGCCGGACCGGAAGGACCGCGGTGGCGGCGGCGGGCGGTGAGCGGCCCGCCGCCGGTCGCGGGTCACCGGTAGCGCGCCCACCAGTCCGTGCGGATGCAGAGCTTCCCGCCGAGCCAGTACTCCACCCAGTCGCCCAGTTCCAGCGGCGAGCAGTTCGGCGGGCGTACGGGCGTGGTGGGAGCCGGCTTCGGCGTGGGGGTCGGGGTGGGCGTGGGTGTCGGCTTCGGCGTGGCGGTCGCGTCCGTGTCGCGGCCGAAGAGCATCGACCGGTACACCTGGGCCGCCTTCGGGTTGCTCGCGCACTGCCAGACACCGTGCGGGCAGTAGTCCGTGAGCGTGTTGTAGAGCGGCTTGTGCTCGTCCATCCAGGCGAGCATGCGCCGCATGTACTCCGGGTTGTCGCCGTTGCGGAACAGTCCCCATTCCGCATATGAGATGGGCTTCTTGTGCGCCTTCGCGAAATCGACGTGTGCCTGCAGGCCGTACGGCTCCTTCACCTGCTCGTCGAAGGTGATTCCGCGCGGCTGGTCGTAGGAGTCCATGCCGATGATGTCGACCGTGTCGTCCCCCGGATAGCACTGCGTCCAGGGAATGGCGTCACGACCGCGGTTCGGGGTCCAGTCGAACTTGAATTTCTGACCCGGCACCGCGCGCATCGTGGTGACGATCCTGTTCCAGTACTTCTTCCAGCTCTCCGGGTCGGGCCCGCAGCGATGGGTGTACGTGATGCCGTTCATCTCCCAGCCGAGCACGATCACCGTGTCCGGGATCTTCAACTCGACCAGACGCTCGGCGAGTCGGCGGTAATGGTGGTCGAACTGACCGGCGGCGGCGCGGCGCAGCAGCGCGCGGACCTCCCCGTCGGAGACCCCCTCCTCGTTGCGCTCCATCATGGGCACGTTGAGGACGAACATCCGGTCGTCCTCGTCACGCCGCCAGTCCGCCCAGGAGTCCAGGAAGCCGGGCAGTCCCTCGATGTTGGACCAGCGGTCGCCCGGCAGGTAGGTGTGCCCCACCCGCAGGTCGGAGCCGCCCAGCCAGTCGCTCAGCTCGGCGATCCGGGCCACGCCGCGGGGCCCGTAGTGCAGATAGGCGCCGATGGCCGGCAACTGCTCGGGAGGCTTCGGGGCCTCGGAGGGAGTGGCCGGCAGGGGCGAGGTGCCCGGCGGCGCGACGGACGCGCTCGGGACGAGGGGTGGCGTGGTCGGTGCGGCCGGAACCGTGGGGGCCGGAACCTTGGGCGTGGCCGATGCCGCGGGGGTGGCCGATGCCGCCGGTGCCGGTGGGTCGGTCGCCCGGACCACCACCTGCGCGCCCCCGGCGTACACCGGGACCGACGCGAGGGCGAACGACGCGACCACGCCGGCCGCGACGAGCGCCAGCCGTCTGCCGCGCGGCCTCCTGTGCCGATACCGCCGCTGTTGTGGAGCCATGTCCGCTCCCCTCTCCGCTTTCTTCACTTCACTGCTTTCCGCCGCCGATTTCCACCTACTGACAATCAGTCACACAAATATGAATTCCGCCAACTGGGGCTCCGGCCTTCGGGTGCCCGAATCGCCCGCACGGGTGACCCGGCGTCAAAGAAATGTGCGAGGACCCCGACGAAATGAATGTGTCGCCGCTCGACACCCGCGTTCCGGCCGTACTGCTGCGGACGGACCGGAATCCCTTCCACCACGGAACCCTGGGAGCCGTACGGTCCTTGGGCCGGGCCGGGGTGGAGGTGCATCTGGTCGCCGACTGCTCGGCGAGCCCCGTGCGCAGCTCACGGTTCCTCCGCGCGACCCACACCCCGCCCCGTCCGGGGGCCGGTCTCGACGAGTTCGCTGACGTCCTGCGCCGGGTGGCTGACCGGGTCGGCCGTCCGGCCGTCCTGATCGCCCTGGACGACGCGAGCGCGGTGGCCACCGCCCGGCTGCGCGCGGAGCTGACGGGCCGTTTCCTGCTGCCGTCGGCGCCTCCCGCTCTCGCCGAGCAGGTCGCCGACAAGGCCGAACTCGCCGCGCTGTGCGGGCGTCTGGGCCTCGCCCACCCCGCGACCTCGGTCCCCGACAGCGCGGCGGAGGCGGAGGCCGCCGCCCGCGAGCTGGGTCTGCCGGTGGTGGCCAAGTGGAGCCGTCCGTGGCTGTTGCCCGCCGGCACGGGACTGCGCAGCACGGTGGTGGTGCGCTCGGCCGGGGAGGCGGCGGCCCTGTACCGGCGTTCGGAGCGGGCGGGCAGCCGGCTGCTGCTCCAGGCCTTCCTGCCGCCGGGTCTGGACCGCGACTGGTTCTTCCACGGCTACGTGGACCGGGCGGGAGTCGTCCGCTGCGGCGGGCCCGGCCGGAAGCTGGGCGCCTGGCCGCCCGGCGCGGGTCTGACCACTGTCGGCCGCTGGACACCGAATCCGCAGGTCCAGGCCCTGGCCGAGCGGGTCACCGGCGGGCTCGGCTACCGGGGTGTGTTCGACCTCGACTTCCGCCGCGAGGGCCGGACCGACACCTATCACCTGCTCGACTTCAACCCTCGTCCCGGCGCCCAGTTCCGGCTCTTCACGGACACCGCCGGAGTCGACGTCGTACGTGCCCTGCATCTGGACCTGACCGGGCGTCGGGTGCCGGACGGGGCGCCGGTGCCGGGCCGAACCTTCGTCGTGGAGAACTACGCGCCGCTGACCGCGCTGCGCCCCCGCCCGCACCCCTGTCCGCCGCCTGGGCTGGGGGCGCGGGAGCTGGCCTGGTACGCGCGGGACGACCGCGCTCCCGGCCTCGCCCTGTGGTCGCTGTGGCCCCGCCACGCGCTCGGCCGGCTGCTGGCGCCCCGCCCGTCCGCTCCCGCCCGGCACGAGCGCGCCCCCGAGCACCGCGTCCCCGACCACCGAGCGGACAACCGCGCCGAGAACCGCGTCGAGAACGAGAAAGCGAGCACCGCCTGATGTACGACCTGCTGGTGGTGGGTGCCGGCCCGTACGGCCTGTCCATCGCGTCCCACGCCGCGGCGGCGGGGCTGAGCCTGCGCGTCCACGGCCGTCCCATGGCGTCCTGGCGGGACCACATGCCGCCCGGCATGTTCCTGAAGTCCGAGCCGTGGGCCTCCAACCTCTCCGACCCCGAAGGGCGTTGGCGCCTGGACGTGTACTGCGCGCAGCGGGGCGTCGAGGCCCGCCACGGACTGCCGATCCCGGTCGGCACCTTCGCCTCGTACGGCCTGTGGTTCGCCCGGAACGCCGTTCCGCCCGTCGACGAGAGAATGGTGGCGCGCGTCGAGCGCCGATGTGGCGGCTTCGAAGCGTTCCTGGCCGACGGCGAGATGGTCCGCGCCCGCACGGTGGTCCTCGCCGTCGGTGTGCTGCCCTTCGTCGAAGTGCCGCCGGTGCTCCGCCAGTTGCCCGCCTCCCGGATCTCCCACAGCAGCCACCACCACGACCTCGGCCGGTTCCGGGGCATGGACGTCACCGTGATCGGCGGTGGTCAGGCGGCGCTGGAAACAGCCGCGCTCCTCGCCGAACAAGGCACCCGGGCACGGGTGTTGGCTCGCTCCCCCCAGCTCCGCTGGAACGACGTCCCACCCCCGCTGGTGCGCTCCTGGCGGCACTCGGTCCGCTCCCCGCACAGCGGCCTGGGCTGCGGCTGGCGCAACTGGTTCTACGCGGAGCGGCCCGGCTGGTACCGCCGTCTGCCGGAGGCGAGACGCGTGCGGGTCGCCGCCGAGGCGCTGGGACCCGCGGGTGCCTGGTGGGTCCGCGACCGCGTCGAGCGCACCGTCGAGGTACTGCTCGGCCAGGAGGTCGCGGTGGCGTACGAGACGGGCGACGCCGTACGTCTGGAGACGGTGGGCCGGGGTGGTGAGCTGACCTCGCTGGACACCGAACACGTCATCGCGGCCACGGGATTCCGGGCCGGCTGCGACCGGCTGGACCTGCTGGCGCCGGAGGTGCGCGCGGACCTCGTGCCCCTGTCCGACGGCTCGCCCGCCGTCGGGCGGGACTTCGAGTCGACGGTCCCCGGTCTGTTCCTCGCGGGCCTGACCACCGCCGCCGGCTTCGGCCCCGCGATGCGCTTCGTGCACGGCGCGTCGTTCACGGCGCCCACCCTCGTACGAGGGGTGAGGCGGCGGTTGCGCTCAGGGGCGCCCGGCGGCCGGATCCCGGTGCCGGGGGCCCGGGCCGACCTGGCCTCCACCGCCGGGTCGTGACGGGCCCGGGTGCCGGGCGGCGCGGCGCGCCTCCGGCACCCGGAGCCGGTCACCGCCCGGTCATCGGCCGGATGCGGCCCGGCCCCGCCGGTAGACGATGGCCCCGCCCGCGATCAGCGCGACGCTGGCGGCCCCGGCGGCGAGCAGCGCCTCACGGTCGCTGCCGGTCTCGGGGAGCATGGGCGGCTTGGTGGGCGGCATCGTCGGCGGGTGCGTCGAGTGCGGGGGCTCGGTCGGCGGGTGCGTCGAGTGCGAGGGCTTCGTCGGCGGCTTCGTGGGCTGCGGAGGCTTCGTCGGCGGATTCGTCGAGTGCGGGGGCTTCGTGGGATGCGGCGACCGCGTAGGCGGGCTCGTCGGCGGCTTGGTCGGCGGGTGCGTCGAGTGCGGGGGCTTCGTCGGCGGGTTCGTCGGCGGCTTGGTGGGCTGCGGAGGCTTCGTCGGCGGGCTCGTCGGCGGCTTCGTCGGGTGCGGGGGCTCGGTGGGCGGGTTGGTCGGCGGATGGTCGCCGTAACCGCCCTCGGTCTCCTCGTCGTGCGACTGGTCGCCGTAACCGCCCTCGGTCTCCTCGTCGTGCGGCTGGTCGCCGTAACCGCTCGGGGCGTCGTCGTGGTGTCCGTAACCGCCGTCGTCCCAGTCCCGCGTGTGCTCCTCGTACGCCGTGCCCTCGTCGTACGCCGTGCCCTGGTCGTACGTCCCGTGATCGGCGGGCCCCTGGTGCGCGTCGGGCTCCGTGTACTCCTCGTACGACGCCGGTGCCCAGGAGTCCTCGGGCTCCGCCGCCGGGGAGACCGACTCCTCGGGCCCGGACGCGGGGGCCGGTGTGTACACGGGCTCCGCGACCGGGGCGGTGTGACGCTCCGGGGCGCTCTTGGGGCTCTTGGGGCTCTGCGAAGCGTGGTCGCTGGTGTTGCCGCACGCGTTGCCGACGGACGGGTTGCCGAGGGCCGCGGGATCGACGGTGTTGCCGCAGACGTTCACCGGAATCGTCACCGGCACCTCGACCGCGTTGCCCGAGGCTACGCCGGGCGAGTTCCCGGCGGCCCCGTGCGCGCCCGTGTCCGCGAGGACCGGCGTGCCGTAGAGGGACAGCAGGCCCGTCGTCGCCGCGGCTACGACCATTCTCTTGCGCAGGGTGTGGCGCATCGTGTGTTCTTCCTGCTCGAAGAAGTGGGAAAAGCCGGCCTTGGAGCCGTTGAGGACACTCCAAGACCGGCTGAGGCACAGCCGAGCGGCTGGCGCGAGGCGTTACGACGTCAGTCGTTGACGCACACGTTGCCGACTGCCGGGTTGAGCAGCCCGACGATGTTGACGGTGTTACCGCACACGTTGACCGGGATGTGGACGGGGACCTGCACCACGTTCCCCGAGAGGACACCCGGGGACCCGAAGGCGGCACCCTTGGCCTCGGCGTCGGCGAAGGCCGGAGTGGCCATGCTCACGGCCATGATCGCGCCGGCGACGACGGCAGCGCTCTTCTTGAGCTTCACGTCATTTCCCTTCTCTGCGGTCATGCCTTGATTGACGGCCGAAACCGAGCGAGCACAGCATGGACGGCTCGCATCATGACCTGCAGCCTGTGAAACGAGGAATAGACATCGGAAGAAACTTCCGAACGCGGAGCGCGGGGTAATTCACCCAATCGCCCCGCGAGATTGTCGGAAAGGCATATCGGCGCCACCCGAATGGCACACCCGGAAACAGACGAACAACTCGGGCCGAACGCACCGCGCGCGACCCGAGCCGTTCGATGATTTTCCGATCAGTTCTTGCCGTTGCCGCCGCCGTTGCCGTTGTCCGAGAGGATCGGGATGTCGGACAGGATGTGCGACAGCGGCTCGTCACCCTTGGCCTGGGTGGAGTTCTCGGTGCACTGCTGGTTCTGCGGGGCCGAGAGGATCGGGACGTCCTGCAGCACGGAGACTCCGGCGAGGAGTCCGAGGCCACCGATGTTGCCCTTCACCGGCAGGCCGACACAGGGCTTGTTCAGCGAGCCCTGGACCAGCGAGAGCTGCGGGCTCATGTCGCCCTTGGTCACCGAGTTGCCGAACGCCTGGCTGGCACCGTTGCCGCTGAACGACGTGGTCCCCCCGTCGTCGGCGAGCGCCTGGGGCGCGGCGGCGGCCGCGAGGCCGGTGATGGAAGCGGCGACCGTGACTGCGGCCATTGCCTTCTTGAGCATTTCGCGTTCCTTTCCTGGCGGACCCGCAGGTCCCTGCTCAGGCAGCAACGGCGGTGCACCCGCAGCGGTTTCGGCACATCACCCGTTCGGCCCGCTCGCACCGGCGAATTCCGGAGCATCGACAAAACCTCGCACGCCCCGCTTTCACTCCGACGCATGGGCCGACGGAGTGAATCGCAGCAACCGGGGAGTCCCTAGGAAGTTGTCCAGTGCGCTCCGGTGGAAACGGGGTTCTTCCAGAAGGGAATCGCAAGTGATCAAGAAGATGATGACCGCAGCGACGATCGCCGCCTCCGTCGTCGGAGCCTCGGCCGCCGCCGCCCCCCAGGCGCTCGCCGACGACGCCGGCACCACGACCTTCAGCGGGAACGACGCCCATCAGGTGTACGGCAACTCGGCCACGTACGGGAACATGAGCCCGCAGATGGCGCTGATCCAGGGTTCCTTCAACAAGCCCTGCATCGGCCTGCCGGCCAAGCTCAACCTCGGCGGCATCGGCCTCCTCGGCATCTCCGCGCTGCAGGACGTCCCGATCCTCTCGGCCCCGCAGAACCAGCAGTGCACCGAGAACTCCACCCAGGCCAAGGGTGACGAGCCGCTGTCGCACATCCTGTCCGACATCCCGATCCTCTCGGACAACGGCAACGGCAACGGCGGCGGCAAGTAACCCCCACGCCACCGGGGCCGGGTGGGGCCGCCGACCGCCTCCGCGACCCGCCGCACCGCCCGCCCAGCCATCTCCGCACGAGCCTCCGCACCACCCTCCGTACGACGATAAGCCACCTATTGCGCCAATAGGGGCAATCAACGCAACCGTTGGCCGGATGTCCTGTTGATCAGGGCGCAACTCCGCAACGGAGTCCGCTTTCCGAAGGGATCCAACATGAACAAGCTGTGGGCCACCGCGGCTGTTGCCGCTTCCATTGCCGGCCTCGGTGCCGCGACCGCGCCCCAGGCGCTCGCGGACGACGGTGGGACCACGTCGTTCAGCGGCAACGGTGCCAGCCAGGCGTTCGGCAACTCGGTGACCAAGGGCGACATGAGCCCGCAGCTCTCGCTGGTCCAGGGCTCGCTGAACAAGCCCTGCATCGGCCTGCCGGCCAAGCTCAACGTCGGCGGCATCGGAGCCATCGGCGTCTCCGCGCTGCAGGACGTCCCGATCCTCTCGGCCCCGCAGAACCAGCAGTGCACCGAGAACTCCACCCAGGCCAAGGGTGACGAGCCGCTGTCGCACATCCTGTCCGACATCCCGATCCTCTCGGACAACGGCAACGGCGGCAACGGCGGCAACGGCAAGTAGCCTCCACGCCACCACCGGGCAAGCGCGGAGCGGGTCGCCGATCGCGTCGGCGGCCCGCTCTCACGTGTGCGGACGCGCGTTCCGCCCGCCGCTCACTTCTTGGCGTACAGCGACTCGATCGCCGCCGCGTACGCCGCCGTGACCGCGTGACGCTTGACCTTCATGGACGGGGTGAGCAGGCCGTTCTCCTCGGTGAACTCCCCTTCCACCAGCTTGAACTCGCGGATGGACTCCGCGCGGGAGACGGCCCGGTTGGCGTAGTCGACGGCTTTCTGGACGTCGGCGCGCATCCGGGGGTCGGTGACGATCTCGGAGAGCGGGGTCTCCGGGGACATGCCGCGGACGTGCAGCCAGTGGGTGACGTCCTCGGGGTCCAGGGTGATGAGGGCGGCGACGAAGGGGCGGTTGTCGCCGACGACGATGCACTGCCCTACCGGGGGACGGCTGCGCAGCCGGTCCTCCAGGACGGCCGGGGAGACGTTCTTCCCGCCGGAGGTGACGAGGATGTCCTTCTTGCGGCCGGTGATGGTGAGATAGCCGTCGTCGTCGAGCGCGCCGAGGTCGCCGGTGGCGAACCAGTCGTCGGTGAGGGCGGCGTCGGTGGCGACCGGGTTGTTCCAGTAGGTGCCGAAGACGATGCCGCCCTTGATGAGGACCTCCCCGTCCTCGGCGATGCGGATCGCGGTGCCGGGGACGGGTTGGCCGACGGTGCCGGGGCGGGGCTTGAGGGGCGGGACGATGGTGGCGGCGGCGGTGGTCTCGGTGAGGCCGTAGCCCTCGTAGACGATGATCCCGGCGGCGTAGAAGAAGAGGTTGAGGTCGCGGTCGAGTGGCGAACCGCCGCTGATGGCGTAGCGCAGCCGTCCGCCGAGCTCCTTGCGGACGCGGCGGTAGACCAGCAGGTCGTACAGGGCCCAGGCGGCGTACAGGCCGGGGGTCGGGCCGGGGCCCCGGTCCAGGAACTTGTCCAGGTGGGCGCGGGCGAAGCGCACGCCGAGGCGGTGGGCGCGATCGAAGGAGGCGCCCCGGCCCAGGCGTTCGGCGGTGGCGCGGCCGGTGGCGTGGATCCGCTCGAAGAGGTACGGGACGCCGACCAGGAAGGTGGGGCGGAACTTCTTCAGCGCGGGCCGCAGTTCGTCGGGTTTGATGCTCGGGCAGTGGCCGATCTCGATGCGGGCCATGAGGCAGGCGATCTGGATCGTGCGGCCGAGGATGTGGGCGAGCGGGAGGAAGAGGAGAGTGGCGGCGACCTGGCCGGTGACCTCCTGGAAGACGGGGTGGAGCAGTTCGACGGTGTTGGCGGCCTCCGCGTAGAGGTTGGCGTGGGTGAGGACGCAGCCCTTGGGCCGGCCGGTGGTGCCGGAGGTGTAGCAGATGGTCGCGGCCGTGTCGGGGGTGAGGGCGGCGCGGCGCTTGGGGACCTCGTCGTCCAGGACGCCCCGGCCCAGGTCGGCGAGGTGGGCGAGGGCCTCCCGGTCGATCTGCCAGACGTGCGGGGGCTGGGAGTGGCGGGCGGTGGCGGTGGCGACGGCCTCCGCGTTCTCGGGGGTCTCCACGACCACGAAACGGGCGCCGGAGTCCCGGACGATCCACTCGATCTGGTCGGGCGAGGACGTGGCGTAGATGGGGACGGACTGACCGCCGGCGGCCCAGACGGCGAAGTCGAGGACCGTCCACTCGTAGCGGGTGCGGGACATCACCGCCACCCGGCCGCCGGGTTCGAGCCCGGCGGCGATCAACCCCTTGGCGGTGGCGGTGACTTCGCGGGCGAAGTCGGTGGAGGTGACCGGGTGGTAGCCGCCGTGGCGGTCGGCGCGGCGCAGCACCACCGCGTCGGGGGCCTCGGTCGCGTTGACGTACGGGAGGTCGGCGATGCTGCCGCCGCTCAGGCGGGGAGCGAGGACGGGGGCGCGCGCCTCCCGGACGACGCCCTGCGCGTCCCTGACGACCTCGACCTCGACGCGGTCGGCGAGGACGCCGCGCTGTTTCGCCTGCTTCAAGTCCTTGCGTACGCCCATCACCACTCCCCGAGGCCCCACGACCGCTTCATTACCGACGAGTCAACTTACCGGCGCGTAAGAAATTTTCAATGGTTTCGGACGACTCCGGGGGGCCGGGCGGGCGGCCGGACCGCGGTGCGCTAGCCGAGCAGGGTGTCCGCCGTCCTGATCGACTCGGCCAGGTCGTACAGGTCCCTGTCCTCGCGGGACCGCGCCAAGTCGTAGGCGTGGCGGGTGAGTTGATCGAGACTGGGGCGGGCGGGGAGGTCGCTCCGACGGGTGTCCAGGCCGCGGAGGGAGTCGGCGAAGTAGGCGGCCACGGCGGCGACGCGGAGGCCGTACGGTGAAGAGGCCCACAGGTCGCCGTGGAGGGCCGAGGTCTCCAGGCCGGCCGATTCCTCGTGCGGGGTGCGGGTGTCGGGGTCGAGCCAGCGGACGGTGGCGGTGGCGAGGTGACCGCCTTCGGCGCCCTCCTCGGTGCGGACGGTGTAGAGGGCGGTGACGGTGTGGCCGGGGCCGACCTCGCCGCCGTCGACGCGGTCGTCGCGGAAGTCCTCGTCGGCGACCTGCCGGTTGTCGTAGCCGATCAGGCGGAACTCCTCGACCGTCGTCGGGTCGAAGGCGACCTGGACCTTGGCGTCACGGGCGGTGAGGTCGACGTGGCGCGGGAGTTCCTCGCAGAAGACCTCCTCGGCCTCCTCCTCGGTGGAGACGTAGGTGGTGTGGCCGTCGCCCCGGTCGGCGAGCTGCTCCATGAGGTCGTCGCCGTAGTCGCTGCCGACACCGACGCCGAAGAGGGTGATGCCGTGCTCGCGGCGTTCGCTCGCGATGCGTTCGAGGATGGTGTCGGCGTCGGTGGCACCGGTGTTGGCGAGGGCGTCGGACAGGAGCACGACCCGGTTGGTGGCGCCCTTGCGCAGGCCGTCGACGGCCGTCTCGTAGCCGGTCTCGACGCCGGCCGCGAGGTTGGTGGAGTCGGTGGGCTCCAGACTGTCGACCGCGTCGAGGACCTCGTCCCGGTCGTCGTCGAGGCGGGTCATCGGCAGGATGGTCTCGGCTTCGTCGCTGAAGGTGACGATGGCGACCGAGTCGTCGTCGCGCAGCCGGTTCGTCATCGTGCGCAGGGCGTCCTGGGCGAGGTCGAGGCGGCCCGGTTCGGCCATGGAGCCGGAGACGTCGATGACGAAGGTGAGGGCGGCGGGCGGGCGCTCGCTGTCGCCCCCGGCGGCTCGGGTGGCGAGGCCGACGCGGACCAGGGACCAGTCCCCGTCGTCGCTGTCGCCGGTCGTGCGGGCACCGTCGACGGTCACCGAGAAGCCGTCGCCGTCGGGGCGTTCGTAGTCCTGGCGGAAGCTGTTGACGAACTCCTCCGGGCGGACGGTACTCGGGTCGGGCAGGCTGCCGTCGTCCAGGGTGCGGCGGGCGTAGCCGTAGGAGGCGGTGTCCACGTCGAGGGCGAAGGTGGACAGGTGGTCGTCGGGGGTGGGGGCGATGTCCTCGGACTCCTCGTCCGTCTGCCCCTCTCGCTGTTCGCGGGGGCCGGTGCCCTCGGGGGCGGGGGCCGGGAAGCCGTCGTCGGGGCGGCTCTCGCCCTGCCCCCGGTCGTACGAGGAGGAGTCGCCCCGCCCGTCGGCGCCGCCGCCGCACCCGGTGAGGAGCAGCGCGCCGGCCGCGGACAGGGCGAGGAGCGCGGTGCCCAGCCGTCGCCGGTGTCGTGGTGTCGTCGTCCGCGGCCTCTTCGTCGGACTGGTCCTGCGATACGTGCGCATCCGGGCCCCCTCGCCACGTCGTCCGTCGCCCCGCTGTGGGCGACTGTTGTGACTGTGACGGCGCTGGGGGCCCGGATGTGCGCCACGGGGTGTTGCGGATGCGTCTCGAAGCGGCCACGGCGGGGGCCCGTCGAGACCGGTGGGTGATCTTCCGTTGACCTAGGAGACGACGTCCTTGCGGCCGAAACCCCGGAAGGCCAGCGCGAACAGGATGAGCGCGTACGTTATGGAGACCGAGGCGCCCTGGATCATGTCGGTGTACTCCGGCTGCGGGCGCACGACGTCCAGCCAGGCGTACTGCCAGTGCGCGGGCAGGAAGTCGCGCCAGTCGCCGAGGGCGGTCACCGAGTCGAGCACATTGCCGACGATGGTGAGGCCGACGGCGCCGCCGACCGCGCCGAGCGGCGCGTCGGTCCTCGTGGACAGCCAGAAGGCCATGGCCGCGGTGACCAGTTGGGACACGAAGATGTACGCCA
This sequence comes from Streptomyces gottesmaniae, assembly GCF_031845845.1. Taxonomy (NCBI): domain Bacteria; kingdom Bacillati; phylum Actinomycetota; class Actinomycetes; order Kitasatosporales; family Streptomycetaceae; genus Streptomyces; species Streptomyces gottesmaniae. Next base: position 89,719 of record NZ_JAVRFJ010000017.1, on the reverse strand, counting down.
CGGTGATCACCAGGGCCTGCGCGGCGGCACCGGCGCCGAGTTCGCCGCCGGTCGGCAGCTCCAGCGGGCCCCAGCCGTAGGCGGCGATGCCGACGGCGAGCGCGACGACCGGCAGCAGCACCAGCGCGGCGAGGCTGAGGGTGAGTCCGACGGCGAGCTTGGACCACAGCAGCCGGGCGCGGGGCACGGGCGCGGCGAGCAGATAGCGCAGGGAGGACCAGCTGGCCTCCGAGGCGACCGTGTCGCCGCAGAACAGCGCGACGGGGATGACGAGGAGGAAGCCCGCCGCGGCGAAGAGGTTCACCGCGGCGAAGTTCGCGCCGGACGCCGTCGCCGTGTCCATCAGGTTGACCCGGTTGTTGCCCTCGCCGGGCGTGCCGCCGACCTGGAAGGCGATCGCCAGCACGAGGGGCAGGGCGAACAGGATGCCGCCCATGACCATCGTGCGCCGGCGCTTCAGCTGGCGGACCAGCTCCACCCGGAAGGGCAGGGTGCGGCCCGCGCGGTAGCCGTCGGCGACCTCGACGGGCTCCTTGCGTCCGGGTTCGGTACGCCCGGGTTCTGCGTGCTCGGCACGCTCGGCCAGCGTGCTCATGCGGACTCTCCGATCAGGGTGAGGAAGGCGTCTTCGAGGCGGCGGTGGGGGCCGACCGACTCCACGGGGACCTCCAGCCGTACGAGTTCGGCGACCAGGCGCTGGGCGCTGCCGTCGGTGTCGAGGCGGACCACCAGGCCGTCGTCGGTGCGGACGGCCGACTCGACGCCCTGCAGGGCGGTGATCTTCTCGACGACCGGCTCGTCCACGGGCTCGGACGTGCCGACCAGCAGGGTGTCGCCGGAGCCGACGATCTCGCTCACGAGGCCCGCCCGGACGAGCTGCCCGTGGTCCATGACGACCAGATGCGTACAGGTCTGCTCGACCTCCGCCAGCAGGTGGCTGGAGACGATCACCGTGCGGCCCGCCGCCGCGTACCGGATCATGACCTCGCGCATCTCGCGGATCTGTGGCGGGTCGAGTCCGTTGGTCGGCTCGTCGAGGATCAGCAGGTCGGGCAGGCCCAGCATGGCCTGGGCGATGGCCAGGCGCTGGCGCATGCCCTGGGAGTAGGTGCGGACCGCGCGGGCCAAGGCGTCGCCGAGACCGGCGATCTCCAAGGCCTCGTCCATGTGGGCGTCCTCGGCGGGGCGGCCGGTGGCGGCCCAGTACAGCTCCAGGTTCTCGCGGCCGGAGAGGTGCGGGAGGAAGCCCGCGCCCTCGACGAAGGCGCCGACCCGGGAGAGCACCGGGGCGCCCGGCACGATCGCGTGGCCGAAGACCCGGATCTGGCCGCCGTCCGGCTGGATCAGGCCCATCAGCATGCGCAGGGTCGTCGTCTTGCCCGCGCCGTTGGGCCCGAGCAGACCGAGCACCTGGCCCTTCTCCACGCGGAAGGAGAGGTCGCGGACGCTGTAGCGGTCACCGTTCTTGTACTTCTTGCTCAGGTCGGTGATCTCCAGCGGGACCTCGGCGAGTGCCGGGTCGGGGGCCGGGGTCACGATCCGGCGGCGGCCGGTGACCAGCAGGAGCGCGGCGATCACGGCACCGGCGATCGGGAGGTACCAGACCCAGGCGGGCAGCACGTCCGTACGGTCGGCCCGGCCGAGCGGCGTGGGCACCTCCAGGTCGCCCTTGAGGGAGACGGTGTACGTCGCCGGGGTCGTCGGGGAGGCGTAGCCGAGGTCGGTGGAGGCGAGGACCAGGCGGAGGCTGTGGCCGTCGTCGAGTTCGTGGTCGATGGCCGGGAGGGTGAGCCGGACGTCCTTGCCGGACTCGGCGCCCTCCACGCGCAGGGGCTCGACGAGCTGGGAGGGCAGGACCTGGGACCTGCCGTCCGGGCCGACGTCGTACACCTTGGCGAAGAGGACGGCGTCCTCGCTGGTCGACTTCACGTGGACCGTCGCCGTGGGCGAGCCGGTGATCTGGAGGTCGTCGGCGACGGGCTTCGACTGGAACGCGGCGAACTGGCCGGGGAAGTCCAGGGAGATGCTGACGCCGAGCGAGGAGAGCTGGGCGAGGCCGCCGCCGGCGCCGAGGCCGGGGAGGGCGGAGATACCGGGCGGGTTGGCGCCGGCCGGGTTCTCGAAGCTCTGCTCACGGCCGGCGAGGGCGATCTTCGTGGGGTCGCTCTCCAGGCCCGGGTAGGTGTCGTCGGTGGTGCCGGCGAGGCGGGTCTCGCCGTCGCCGGAGCCGGTGCCGAGGGTGCGGGTGACGCGGAACGCGGAGCCGGTGTCGGCGCCCTTGTCGTCCTTGAGGTAGCGGTCGAACCAGGCGTTCGTCCGGGCCTGGACGCGGCTCGTCTCCATGTCGCCGCCGTCGTGGCCGCCGGAGAGCCAGTCGACGTCCACGGGGGCGCCGTTGGCCTTGATCGCCTTGGCGGCGGCGTCGGCCTGACCGAGCGGGAAGAGGGAGTCGGTCTGGCCCTGCATCAGCAGGGTGGGCACCTCGATGCGGTCGCCGACGGCCTCGGGGCTGCGCGCGTCGAGCAGCTTCACGGCCTCCGCGTCGGGCGCCCCCGACTCGGCGACGCGCTGGTACATCTCGCACAGCCGCGTCTCGAACTTCTCGCAGCCGCCGCCGGTGTTGACGAAGAGCCCGGCCCACAGCTTCTTGAAGACGCCGTTGGGGAAGAGCGCGTCCGCCAGGTTCCAGTACGTGATCGCGGGCGCGAGGGCGTCGACACGGTCGTCGTACCCGGCGGTCAGCAGGGCGATCGCCCCGCCGTAGGAGGCGCCGGCCATGCCCAGGCGGGGGTCGCCCTTCTTGTCGAGCTGCACCTCGGGGCGGGTCGCGAGCCAGTCGATCAGCTTCGAGACGTCGGCGACCTCGCCCTTCGGGTCGTTCAGCCCGATCTTGCCGGTCGACTTGCCGAAGCCGCGCGCCGACCAGGTCAGCACCGCGTAGCCGTCGCGGGCGAGGGCTTCGGCCTGCTCGCGGACGTCGTTCTTGCTGCCGCCGAAGCCGTGTCCGAGCAGGACGGCCGGGCGGCGGCCGTCACCGCCGGAGGTGAAGTACGAGGTGTCGACGCGCACGCCGTCGGCCGTCTCCATGGCCTGGTCGGCGCGTGTCACCGGCGCCGCTTCGTCCGAGGCGGTGGCCGTCCAGGTACCGGCCCCGGCAAGCACGACGACGGCGGCCGCGGCGGCCGACAGCCGCCGTGACCGCCGCAGCGGTCGGAGCATGCCGGGCAATCGAAGATTCATGCGCTCAACGGTAAAGGGCGAATCCTGTCGATTGGTTGTCAGTCCGTACGGCTGGGGACTGAACTCTCCGTCCTCCCCGGGAGGTAGGTCCCCGCGGGCCTACTGCGACGGCGGTACGCCGCTCACCGGCGGACCGGGACAGATGACCTCAACTACGGCCCTCCATAGGCGAGTTGACAGCGCACGCGGGAAGTGGAAAAGATCACTCCGCTTGCTCCCCCCACCTGAGACAGGAGACGCGATCATGCGTCGAACCTTTGCACGCTGCTTAGCGGTCGCAACCGCGACGGTCGCCGCGCTCGTCCCGACCGTCGGCACCGCCTCCGCCGACGGCGGCTTCCACTTCCTTGCCCTGCGCGCGAATGCGGACGTCCAGTCCGTGTACGTCAACGGCCGCGGCTGGACGAACTGGACCGACGGCAGTCAGCGCGGAACGATCGGGGACCGCTTCAACCCCGTAGCGCTCAGCGTCTGCTACATGTACTCGCCGACCAACGGCGGTCAGTGGGCCAGGGCCGGCGATGGACTCCGGGCGCACACCAACGAGGCCCCGGGCCGACAGGGCGTCCAGAGCTCGAACCCCCGCTTCGTGGACGGTGCGCAACTGTCCGTGACGACGCTCAGGAGCTCCGACTGCACGGCCGGCGCCCTCGGCTCGCGCCGTGTCACCGTCCCCTCGGACGAACTGGCCAGCTTCTGGCTGGACCTCCGCTAGGGCCCACGGTCCTCCCGACGCCGCGTACCGCCGTCGGGAGGACCGGACCACGATGCTCAGTGGTTGCGCGGGAAGCCCAGGTCGACCGCCGATGGGCCGTCGGCCGGGTCGGGCCAGCGGGTGGTGACGACCTTGCCGCGGGTGTAGAAGTGGGTGCCGTCGTTGCCGTAGATGTGGTGGTCTCCGAAGAGGGAGTCCTTCCAGCCGCCGAAGGAGTGGTAGCCCACCGGGACCGGGATCGGGACGTTGACGCCGACCATGCCGGCCTCGACCTCCAGCTGGAAGCGGCGGGCGGCGCCGCCGTCGCGGGTGAAGATCGCGGTGCCGTTGCCGAACGGGGAGGCGTTGATGAGGGCGATGCCCTCGTCGTAGGTGTCGACGCGCAGGACGGTCAGCACCGGGCCGAAGATCTCGTCCTGGTAGGCCTTCGCCGTGGTCGGGACCTTGTCCAGCAGCGAGATGCCGATCCAGTGGCCGTCCTCGAAGCCGTCGACGGTGAAGCCGGTGCCGTCGAGGACGACCTCGCAGCCCTCCGCCGCCGCGCCCGTCACGTACGAGGCCACCTTGTCGCGGTGGACCGCCGTGATCAGCGGGCCCATCTCGGAGGTCGGGTCGTTGCCGGGACCGATCTTGATCTTCTCGGCGCGTTCGCGGATCTTCTCCACCAGCTCGTCGCCGATCGCGCCCACCGCCACGACAGCGGAGATCGCCATGCAGCGCTCGCCCGCCGAGCCGTAGGCGGCGGAGACGGCGGCGTCGGCGGCCGCGTCCAGGTCGGCGTCCGGGAGGACCAGCATGTGGTTCTTCGCGCCGCCGAGGGCCTGGACGCGCTTGCCGTTCGCCGAGGCCGTGGTGTGGATGTAGCGGGCGATCGGGGTCGAGCCGACGAAGGAGACCGCCTTGACGTCCGGGTGCTCCAGCAGGCGGTCGACGGCCACCTTGTCGCCGTGGACGACGTTGAAGACGCCGTCGGGCAGGCCGGCCTCGGCGAGGAGTTCGGCGATCTTGATGGAGGCCGAGGGGTCCTTCTCGGACGGCTTCAGCACGAACGTGTTGCCCGTCGCGATGGCCATCGGGAACATCCACATCGGGACCATCGCCGGGAAGTTGAACGGCGTGATACCGGCGACGACCCCGAGCGGCTGGCGGATCGAGGCGACGTCCACGCGGCTGGCGACCTGCGTCGACAGCTCGCCCTTCAGCTGCACGTTGATGCCGCAGGCCAGGTCGACGATCTCCAGACCGCGCGCGACCTCGCCGAGCGCGTCCGAGTGCACCTTGCCGTGCTCGGCGGTGATCAGCTCCGCGATCGCGTCACGGTTGGCGTCGAGCAGCGCGCGGAACTTGAACAGGATGGAGGTGCGCTGCGCCAGCGAGGACTGGCCCCAGGTGACGAAGGCCTCCTTGGCGGTGCGTACCGCCGCGTCGACCTCGTCGACGGTCGCGAAGGCGACCTTGGTGGTGACCGCGCCGGTCGCCGGGTCCGTGACCGGCCCGAACGTACCCGACGCGCCTTCGACGGTCTTGCCGCCGATCCAGTGGTTGACGATCTTCGTCATTCCAGAAACTCCTTGCTTACAGATGGCGGCGTCGGGTTGAGACGTGCCGGTCGTACTCCTCGCGTGCCTTGACCGCCGACGCGCGCGTCGCGGTCTCGGCCACAGGTACATCCCACCAGGCCTGCGCGGGAGGCGGGCCCGACACTGTGTCTGCCGTTTCGGTCTCCACGTAGACACATGTGGGAGTGTCGGCCGCCCGTGCCTCGGCGAGGGCGGCGCGCAGGTCACGGACCGTCTTGGCGCGCAGGACGCGCATGCCGAGACTGGCCGCGTTGGCGGCGAGGTCCACGGGCAGCGGGGTGCCCGTGAACGTGCCGTCGTCGGGGTTGCGGTGCCGGTAGGCGGTGCCGAACCGCTCGCCGCCGACCGACTCGGAGAGGCCGCCGATGGAGGCGTACCCGTGGTTCTGCACCAGCAGCACCTTGATCGGGACGTTCTCCTGGACCGCCGTGACGATCTCGGTCGGCATCATCAGATACGTGCCGTCGCCGACCAGCGCCCACACGGGGCGCCCGGGAGCGGCCATCCGGACACCGATCGCGGCCGGGATCTCGTACCCCATGCAGGAGTAACCGTACTCCAGGTGGTACTGGTCCCGGGATCGCGTGCGCCACAGTTTGTGCAGGTCACCGGGGAGCGAACCGGCCGCGTTGATGAGGATGTCGGACTCGTCGACGAGCTCGTCGAGCAGGCCGAGCACCTGGGCCTGGGTCGGCCGGGTGTCCGGTTCGTCGGCCTCGTAGCAGGCGTCGACGCGGTGCTCCCAGCGCTGCTTGTCCTCCGCGTACTCGGCGACGTACGCGTCCGCGACCCGGTGGCCGTGCATCTCCAGCGCCTCGGAGAGCGCCTCCAGCCCCGCCCGCGCGTCCGCGATCAGCGGCAGCCCGGAGAGCTTGTGGCCGTCGTGGGGCGCGATGTTGAGGTTGAGGAAGCGGACACCGTCGGCGGCGAAGAGAGTGCCGGACGCGGTGGTGAAGTCCGTGTAGCGGGTGCCGACACCGATCACCAGGTCGGCGGTGCGGGCCAGTTCGTTGGCGGTCGCCGTGCCGGTGTGGCCGATGCCGCCCACGTCCTGCGGGTGGTCGAAGCGGAGGGAGCCCTTGCCGGCCTGGGTGGAGGCGACGGGGATGCCGGTGGCGCCGGCCAGTTCGGCGAGCGCCTCCTCCGCGCGGGCGTGGTGGACACCGCCGCCGGCGACGATCAGCGGGCGGCGGGCCGCGCGGATCGCGTCGATCGCGGTGGCCAGTTCGGCGACGTCCGCCGCCGGGCGGCGCACGTTCCAGGTCCGCTCGGCGAAGAACTCCGCCGGCCAGTCGTACGCCTCCGCCTGCACGTCCTGCGGCAGGGCGAGGGTCACCGCGCCCGTCTCCACCGGGTCCGTGAGCACACGCATCGCCTGCAGCGCGGCCGGGATCAGCGCCTCGGGGCGGGTGATCCGGTCGAAGTACCTGGAGACCGGGCGCAGGGTGTCGTTGACGCTGATGTCGCCCGCGTACGGCACTTCGAGCTGCTGGAGGACCGGGTCCGCGGGGCGGGTGGCGAAGATGTCGCCGGGGAGCAGCAGCACCGGGAGGTGGTTGATCGTGGCGAGGGCGGCGCCGGTGACCAGGTTGGTGGCGCCGGGGCCGATGGACGTCGTCACCGCGTGCGTCGACAGCCGGTTCGACTGCCGGGCGTAGCCGACGGCCGCGTGGACCATCGACTGCTCGTTGCGGCCCTGGAGGTACGGCATGTCGTCGGCGTACTCGACCAGCGCCTGGCCGAGCCCCGCGACGTTGCCGTGGCCGAAGATGCCCCAGGTGGCGCCGATCAGCCGCCGCCGCTCGCCGTCGCGCTCGGTGTACTGGGCGGCGAGGAAGCGGACCAGCGCCTGGGCCACCGTGAGGCGGGTGGTGGTCGCGGCCGTGGTCGTGGTCGGGCTCATCGGTACCCCTCCGTGTGGTCGGGGTGGAAGCAGATCTGCCACTTCCGCTCGGGGCCGGGGCCCGCCATCACGTTCAGGTAGTACATGCTGTGGCCGGGCTGCGCGATGGACGGGCCGTGCCAGCCGTCGGGTACGAGTACCGCGTCACCGGAACGGACCTCGGCGAGCACCTCGGCGCCGCCCTCACGGGAGGGCGACACCCGCTGGTAGCCGAAGCCGTGCGGGCCGTCGATCTCGAAGTAGTAGATCTCCTCCAGCTCGGTCTCCTCCCCCGGCCGGTTCTCGTCGTGCTTGTGCGGCGGGTACGAGGACCAGTTGCCGCCGGGGGTGATGACCTCGACGGTGATCAGCTTGTCGCACTCGAAGGCGTCGGCGGAGGCGAAGTTGCGCACCTGGCGGGCGCAGGTGCCGCTGCCCCGTTCCTCCACGGGGACCTCCGGCGCGGGGCCGTAACGAGCGGGGAGTCGTCGCTCGCACTTCGCTCCTGCCAAAGCGAAGCGGCCTCCCGCGCCGGAGGCGATCTGTACCCGGGCGTCACGGGGCGCGTACACGAAGTCGGAGACTCCGGCGAACACGCTCTCCCTGCCCAGGATCTGAAACTCCGTGACCCGGCCACCGTCTGAATTGCCCGGTTCCTCCGACACCTGAACCGTACAACCGCCGTTGAGGGACAGCACGATCCATTCACTGTCCTCGGTCGCGAACGTGTGCGAGCCGCCCGGCTCCAACTCCACGACGCGCAGGCTGCTGTGGGTCCAGCCGGCCCGCTCGGGGTCGATGTCCACGGCGTACCGGGCGGTCGCGGTGGCGCCCTTGGGTACGTACAGCTCGGTCTTGTGTGTCATGCGGCCTCACAACAGTCCGACGGCGGTGTCCACGGCGGCGGTCACGTCGTCGTCCGCCGGGTAGAGCAGCGAGCGGCCGACCACCAGTCCCTGCACGGTGGGCAGTTGCAGCGCGCCGCGCCACTTCTCGTACGCGCCCTCCTGGTCCTCGCCGACGTCGCCGCCGAGCAGGACGGCGGGCAGCGTCGAGGTCTCCATGACGCGGGCCATGTCGTCGGGGTTGTCGGTGACGGGCACCTTCAGCCAGGTGTACGCCGAGGTGCCGCCGAGCCCGGCCGCTATGGCGATCGACTTGGTGACCGCTTCGGCGCTCAGGTCGTTCCTGACCTTGCCGGTGACCGGGTCGCGGCGGCTGATGAACGGCTCGACGAACACGGGGAGTCCGCGCTCGGCCATGGCGTCCACGGCACGGGCGGTGGACTCCAGGGTGGTGAGGGAGCCGGGGTCGTCGTAGTCGACGCGCAGCAGGAGCTTGCCGGCGTCGAAGCCGAGGCGCTCCATGTCCTCGGGGCGGTGGCCGGTGAAGCGGTCGTCCAGTTCGAAGCTGGCGCCCGCGAGGCCGCCCCGGTTCATCGAGCCCATGACGACCTTGCCGTCGAGAGCGCCGAGGAGGAGCAGGTCGTCGAGGATGTCGGCGGTCGCGAGGACGCCGTCCACACCGGGGCGTGACAGGGCCAGGCACAGTCGTTCGAGGAGGTCGGCGCGGTTCGCCATGGCGAGCTTGCGGTCACCGACGGAGAGGGCGCCACGGGCCGGGTGGTCGGCGGCGACGATCATCAGCCGGCCGGAGTCACCGATCAGGGGGCGCCGGACACGGCGGGCGGCGGCCTCGGCGATCGCCTCGGGGTGGTGGACCCGGGTGCGGACGAGGGCGGACACGTCGACGCGGCCGGGGCCGAGGGGACCCGCCGGGCGGGTGGCGGTCACAGCACCGCTCCCGCCGCGACCGCTGCCTCGATCTCTTCCACGGTCGGCATCGCGGAGGAGCACTCCAGGCGGGAGGCGACGATCGCGCCGGCCGCGTTGGCGTACCGCATGATCTTCTCCAGGTCCCAGCCTTCGAGCAGGCCGTGGCAGAGGGAACCGCCGAAGGCGTCACCGGCGCCGAGGCCGTTGAGAACGTCGACGGGCAGGGGCGGGACCTCGGCGGACTCGCCCTTGGCGTTGACCGCGAGGACACCCTTCGGCCCCTGCTTGACGACCGCCAGTTCGACTCCGGCGTCGAGCAGGGCGCGGGCGGCCGCCTGCGGCTCGCGGACACCGGTGGCGACCTCGACCTCGTCCAGGTTGCCGACGGCGACGGTGGTGTGCCGCAGTGCCTCTTCGTAGAAGGGGCGGGCCTCGGCCGGGTCGGACCAGAACATGGGGCGCCAGTCGAGGTCGAAGACCGTCGTGCCCGTCCTGGCCCGGTGGGCGAGCGCGGCGAGCGTCGCCGTACGGCTGGGCTCCTCGCTCAGGCCCGTGCCGGTCACCCAGAAGATCCGGGTGGCCGCGATGGCGTCGAGGTCCAGCTCGTGGGCGTCGATCTCCAGGTCCGGGGCCTTGGGACGCCGGTAGAAGTAGAGCGGGAAGTCGTCCGGCGGGAAGACCTCGCAGAAGGTGATCGGGGTCGCGAGGCCCGGGACCGGGGTGACCCAGCGGTCGTCCACACCGAAGTCGCGCAGCGCCTGGTGGAGGTAGTCGCCGAAGGGGTCCTCACCGGTGCGGGTGATGACGGCGGTGGAGCGGCCGAGACGGGACGCGGCCACCGCCACGTTCGTCGCCGAGCCGCCGAGGAACTTCCCGAAGGACGTCACCTGCGGCAGCGGGACCCCCGTCTGCAACGGGTAGAGATCCACACCGATCCGCCCCATGGTGATCAGGTCGTACGCCATCGAGTTCCCTTCACGCGCCGGTTCCCGTCAAGGTCTAGTCGCGTCGGAGCGACCCTGTCAATACTTTGTCCAGACATTCGGACTACCTATTGACACCCTCAGGTTCGAGGCTGAAGCTGACTCCCATGACGTCGATGTCCCCTCAGTCCTCACTCTCGCGCATCCGAGTCGGCTCGGCGCCCGACTCCTGGGGCGTCTGGTTCCCCGACGACCCCCAGCAGGTCCCCTGGCAGCGCTTCCTCGACGAGGTCGCCGCCTCCGGCTACGAATGGATCGAGCTGGGTCCGTACGGCTATCTGCCGACCGATCCGGCGGTCCTCGCCGAGGAGACGGCCAAACGCGGCCTGAAAGTGTCGGCCGGCACGGTCTTCACCGGGTTGCACCACGGTCCGGAAGTCTGGGAGAAGACCTGGGCGCACGTGGCCGACAACGCGGTCCTCGCACAGGCCATGGGTGCCAAGCACCTCGTCGTCATCCCGTCGTTCTGGCGGGACGACAAGACGGGCAAGGTGCTGGAGCCCAGCGAACTGACCGTCGAGCAGTGGCGGCACCTCACGCAGCTGACCGAGCGGCTCGGGCGGGAGGTGCGGGAGAAGTACGGCCTCCAGATCGTCGTCCACCCGCACGCCGACACCCACATCGACAGTGAGGAGAACGTCGTCCGCTTCCTGGACGGCACCGACTCCTCGGTGGTGTCGCTCTGCCTCGACACCGGGCACTACGCCTACTGCGGCGGCGACAGCGTCAAGCTGATCGAGACCTACGGCGAGCGCATCGGGTATCTGCACCTCAAGCAGGTCGACCCCGAGATCCTGGCCGACGTCCGCGCGAACGAGATCCCGTTCGGCCCGGCCGTGGCCAAGGGTGTGATGTGCGAGCCGCCCAAGGGTGTGCCCGAGCTGGGGCCGGTGCTGGCCGCCGCCGCGAAGCTGGACGTGGACCTGTTCGCCATCGTCGAGCAGGACATGTATCCGTGCGAGCCGGACGCTCCGCTGCCGATCGCCCAGCGGACCAGGGCGTTCCTGAGGTCCTGCGGCGCGTAGTCGCCCCCCTGGGGCCGGGCGTCGAGAACAGCCGAGAGGCGTCGGGGAACTGCGGGTCGCCGCCGGGCCGCTGGTGGTCCGTGGCCGGTCGCGCGGTTCCCCGCGCCCCGGAAGGGCGAAGCCGCCGGGCCCTCGTCATGAGGCGCTCGGCACGCGCGTCACAAAAGTCGCCTTTCTGTCACGGGTGTCACGTGTAGGCGAGTCTTTCGTCACACGTGGCACACGGAGCCTCGCGCCGATCACCGAGGGTCGTTGGACGGTCGCAAGTCTGTGATCGCCAGCGCAGTGCCCGGCGCCCCCTACGGTCCTCCCGGCCGTCGCCGCGGTGCGCGCAGGGAGGTGCCACTGATGACGACCGAGCGACTCCTCTGGTCGTACAAGGACATCGCGGCGCACATCCGTGTGCAGCCCGACACCGTCCGCTCGTACCGCAAACACGGCCTGCTGCCGCCGCCGGACCAGGTGGAGGGCGGCAAGCCCTACTGGTACCCCGACACCATCCGCGCCTGGGTCGCCTCCAGACCGGGCAACCGGGGGCGCAGGGTCGAGTGAGCGGGTCCCGTTCCTCGTCGCTTCGCTTATTGACTTGTCCCCGGGTCCTCGGCTGTCGAGGATCCGGGGATGAGTTTTTCCGTCAAACCCGTGCTCACCGGTGAGAGGGCCCTACTGCGGCCGTTCACCGAGGACGACGCGACCGTGATGGCGCGGATCCTGGCCGACCCGGAGGTCCTCCGCCTCACCGGCAGCGCGACCGAGGAGTTCGGACCGGACCGGCTGCGCGCCTGGTACGGCAGCCGCGGTGCGCAGAACGACCGGCTCGACCTCGGCATCGTGGACCGGGCGAGCGGTGTGTTGGTGGGCGAGACCGTGCTCAATGACTGGGACGAGGCCAACCGCAGCTGCTGCTTCCGGATCCTGATCGGGCCCGGCGGGCGGAACAAGGGACTGGGTACGGAGGCCGTGCGGCTGACGGTCGGGCATGCCTTCGAGGGGCTCGGGCTGCACCGCGTGTCGCTGTACGTCTTCACCCACAACCCCCGGGCCCGGCGCGCCTACGAGAAGGTCGGGTTCGTGGCCGAGGGGGTCGAGCGGCAGGCGCTGTGGCAGGACGGGCGGTGGATCGACGCCGTGCGGATGTCGCTGCTCGCGCCGGAGTGGGCCGCGCATCGGGGGTGGCCCGAGCCGCGGGCGGGGTGACGGGCGAGGAGGGCCGGGGTGGACGAACCGCCCCCGCCACATCAACTCCACGGTTCGATGACCGTCACTCCGCTGCCGGGCGCCGTGCCCATCGCGGCGAGCGCGGCCGGGGCCGCGTCCAGCCCGATCGTCGCGGTCACCAGGAGGTCGGGGCGCAGGACGCCCGCTTCCACCAGCTTCAACATCGTGGGGTAGGCGTGGGCCGCCATGCCGTGGCTGCCCAGGAGTTCCAGCTCCAGGGCGATCGCGCGGGCCATGGGGACGGGGGTGGTGCCCGTCTCGGAGGGAAGCAGCCCCACCTGGATGTGGCGGCCCCGGCGGCGGAGGCCGTTGACGGAGGCCGCGCAGGTGGCCGGGGCGCCGAGCGCGTCCAGGGAGAGGTGGGCGCCGCCGCCGGTGAGGTCGCGGACCGCTTCGGCCGTGTCCTCGACCGCCGAGGCGTCCACGCAGTGCGCCGCCCCGAACTTCCGGGCCAGGTCCAGAGCCCGGGGCGATACGTCGACGGCGATCACACGGGCTCCGGACGCCGCCGCCACCATCACCGCGGAGAGGCCCACCCCGCCGCAGCCGTGGACGGCGACCCACTCCCCCGCCGCGACGCGGCCCTGCGCCACCACCGCGCGGAACGCCGTGGCGAAGCGGCAGCCGAGGGAGGCCGCCGTGCCGTACGACAGCTCGTCGGGCAGCGCCACCAGGTTCACGTCGGCGTGGTCCAGGGCGACGTACTCGGCGAACGAGCCCCAGTGGGTGAAGCCCGGCTGTGTCTGCCGCTCGCACACCTGTTGGTCACCGGCCGCGCAGGCGGCGCAGGTACCGCAGGCGCACACGAACGGAACGGTGATCCGGTCCCCGGGGCGCCAGCCCGTCACCGCCGCGCCGGTGGCCTCCACGACCCCGGCCAGTTCATGGCCGGGGACGTGCGGCAGCGTGATGTCGGGGTCGTGGCCCTGCCAGCCGTGCCAGTCGCTGCGGCAGAGGCCTGTCGCCTCGACCCGGACGACGACGCCGTGAGGGGCCGGGGTGGGGGTCGGGACGTCTCTTACCGTGGCCGCCTCTCCGAACTGCTCGAACACGACTGCGCGCATGTGCCCCACCCTTCGATCCGCGGCCGGTGATCACCGCCGGCCCCGGCCAGCATCGCACCGCCCCCAAGCGTCCGTCCGGTGGGGGCTGGTCGCGCGGTCCCCCGCGGCCCCGGCCGGCCTACGGCCTTTCGGGCCTGCGGCTTCAGGAGCCGGAACGGGAGGCGACCGGCTCCGGTATCGGCTCGGCGCTCGGCTCCGGTACAGGGGTGGACTCCCCCTCGCTCAGGCCGAACCGCTCGTGGAACCGCCGCAGCGGGGCCGGAGCCCACCACGTCGCCCGGCCCGTGAGACGCATGACCGCGGGGACCAGGAGACTGCGGATGACCATGGCGTCCATGAGGACGGCGAGGGCTATGCCGAGGCCGAGCATCTTGGTGTTGGTGACCCGGGAGGTGCCTATGGCGATCATGACGACGGCGAGGATGACGGCGGCGGCGGTGATCAGGCCCCCGGTGCGCTGGAGGCCGAAACGGACCGAGGCGGTGTGATCGCCGGTGTGGTCGTACTCCTCCTTGATGCGGGAGAGCAGGAACACGCCGTAGTCCATGGAGAGTCCGAAGGCCACGCAGAACATCAGGACCGGCAGGGTCGTCTCTATGGAGCCGGGGCTGGTGAAGGCGAGCAGGCCGGAGAGGTGGCCGTCCTGGAAGACCCACACCAGCGCGCCGAACATCGCCGTCAGGCTGAGGGCGTTCAGCAGGACCGCCTGGAGGGGGATCAGCACGCTGCCGGTGAGCAGGAAGACCAGGATCAGGGTGACGATCGCGATGAAGGAGAGGGCCCAGGGCAGGCCGTCGCCTATCGCCGCCTTGGTGTCGACCAGGACCGCCGCCGTGCCCGTCACCGAGGTGTCGAACGGGGCGTCCATGGCCCTGATGTCCTCCACCAGACGCTGCGCGCCCTCGTCGACCGCCTCGCCCTTCGGCTGCACGGTGAAGTGGGCCCAGTCGCCCTCGACCAGGGGCCCCTCCACCCGGAGCACCTCGGGGAGATCCGCTAGCCGCTCCTTGTAGGCGGTGTACTCCGCCTTCGTCGCCTCGCCTTCCGCCAGGACGTCCAGGCCGCCTCCCGGAGTGCCCGGGAAGCCCTCGCGAAGGTGCTGTTGGACGACGTGCGACTCGGCGGTGGCGGGGAGCTGGCGGTCGTCGGCCGTGCCGAACTTCACTCCCAGGAAGGGGAGGCCGAGGAGGAGCAGCCCGGCGGTCGTGGCGATGGCGAAGTAGGGCGCGCGGCGCATGACGAGGGCTGCCGTGCGGCCCCAGGCGGCGCCTTCCTCCACGTCCGGGGAGTCACCGCCCCCGCTCCGCGCCTTGCGTCGCTTGAACAGCTTGCGCAGGTCCAGGGCGTTGACGCGGTCGCCCAGGAGGACGAGCGCCGCCGGGAGGAGGATCAGGGCCGCTGCCGCCGCCAGGAGGACCACCGCGATGCCCGCGTAGGCGAAGGACTTCAGGAAGTACTGCGGGAAGACCATCATCGCGGCGAGGGAGACGGCGACCGTGAGGGCGGAGAAGAGGACCGTGCGGCCGGCCGTGCGCAGGGTGGTGGCGACGGCCGTCAGGGAGTCGGCGCCGGTGGACAGTTCCTCACGGAAGCGGCGCACGATGAACAGGGCGTAGTCGATCGCGAGGCCCAGGCCCATGGCCGTGGTGAGGTTCAGGGCGAAGACCGAGACGTCGGTGACCTCGGTGAGGCCGCGCAGGATCGCGTTGGTGCCGAGGATCGCGACGATGCCCACGCCGAGCGGCAGCAGGGCGGCGACCGCGCTGCCGAAGACCATGACCAGCAGGACGAGGGTCACCGGCAGGGCGATCATCTCGGCCCGCAGCAGGTCCTCCTGGATGATCGTCTGCATCTCGTGGCGCACGGCGAGGATGCCGCCGACCTTGACGTCGACCGGCCCGTGCGTGCCGCGGAGTTCGGGGGCGATGCGGTCCAGGGTCTTGTTCATGGCCGTGTCGTCGCCGGTGAGGCGGGCCGCTATCAGCGCCTCGCTCCCGTCCTCCGAGCGCAGCGTCGGGGCGCCCGTCCGCCAGTAGGAGCCGACGCCCGTGACGCCCTTCTCGGCGGCCAGCCGCTCGGTCAGCTTCCTCGCCTCGGCGGCGACGGCCGGGTCGTCGACCGAGGCCTCGCCGGCGTCGACCAGCAGCAGGAAGTTCGGCTGGGAGTCGGGGAACTCGCGCTCCAGGGCCTTGGTGGCGTAGGTGGACTGGGCGGCCGGGTCCTCCCAGCCGCCGCTGCCGAGACGGTCGGCCACATCGCTGCCCGCCACGACGGCGAGGGCGGTGAGCACCAGGGCGACGAGCAGGGAGAGGCGGGGGCGGGCGGTCACGAACCGGGTCCAGCCTCCCCGTCGGGGTGGCCGGTTGACTTCGGTCATGGTGCGGTGTCCCCTTCATCCGACTCACTGTGATCCGTGCTGTGCGCAGCCGGGCAGCAGCGAAGCGCCGAGCCATACACTGGCAAACACGAGAGATCGCTCGCGTTTCTCAAGAATGCGAGCGACCACTCGTGTTTGTCAATGACGTCCGGAAAGCTGGGGATAACCGCGTGCCCACCCACCAGGAGAAGGAACAGCCCCGGGCCGAGGAGCCGCGCCGGGCCGAGGAGCCGTCCCGATCCGCCGAAGAGCCGCCTCGGACCGAAGAGCCGCCTCGGACCGAGGAGTCGCGCCGGGCCGAAGAGCCGTCCCGATCCAAGGAGCAGCCGCGCCGCCGTCAAGCGCGCGGCGAGCGCCGCATCGCCCAGCTCCTCGAAGCGGCGGCCTCCGTGTTCTGCTCGACCGGCTACACCGCCGCCAGCACCAACGCCATCGCCCGTGAGGCCGGGGTCTCGCCGGGCACGCTGTACCAGTTCTTCCCGAACAAGGAAGCGATCGCGATCGAGCTGAGCGAGCGGCTCATGGTCGAGATGCGCGAGACGTACGGCGAGGCGCTCGCCCCGGTGGATCCGGCGACCCCGCTGGAGACGGCCGTGGCCGCCGCCGTCGACCGTTTCATCGACTTCAACTGCCGCCACCCGGTGGTCTACACGCTGATGCACGGCCCGGACGTCCCCGGCCGGATCGCCGAGCAGCACGACGCCCTGCACACGGCCCTGGTCGCGCGGATCGAGGCGCTGCTCACCCCCCTCCTGCCCGGCACACCGGCCGCCGACATCACGCGCACCGCGCACGTCTGCATGGCCATGTACAAGGCCGGCCTGGAGCTGGTGCTCAGCCGCGAGGGCACGGAGCGCGAGGCCTACATCCAGGAGCTGAAGAACATCCTGCTCCGCTACCTGGAACCCCTGGTGGGCGATCGCCCGCCCACCGGCCCCTAGAGCCCCCCGCGCCCCGCCTCTCCAAGCGGCCCCCTCTTGGATTCATACCCCTAGGGGGTATAAAGTGGATGCCCTGAAGGGTTACCCGAGCCCGACACAGACCCCCTGCACCCCGATCCACCCGCCCGATGAGGAGTAACGACATGACCACCGAGACCGACACCCAGGGCTCCGTCACCGCCGTCTACAAGGTGAGCGGCATGAGCTGCGGACACTGCGAGGGCGCCGTTTCGGGCGAGATCACCCAGCTCGACGGCGTGTCCTCCGTGAAGGCCGTCGCCTCCACCGGCGAGGTCACCGTGGTCTCGGCCGCACCGCTCGACGAGGAGGCCGTGCGCGCCGCCGTCGACGAGGCGGGCTTCGAGCTGGTCGGCAAGGCCTGAGGCACCGAGCAGCACGGGCACAGGCACGGACACGGACATGACGAGCACCACGGCGGCAGCCGCCACGAGCGCCCCCGTCCACGAGGTCGAGCTGACCATCGGCGGAATGACCTGCGCCTCCTGCGCGGCCCGCGTCGAGAAGAAGCTCAACCGCCTGGACGGGGTCACCGCCTCGGTGAACTACGCGACGGAGAAGGCGAAGGTCGCCTACCCCTCGGGCATGGAGGTCGCCGACCTCATCGCCACCGTGGTGAAGACGGGTTACACGGCCGAGGAGCCACCACCCCCGGCCCCCGAGCGGACCGAGCGCGAGGAGCCCCTCCGGGCGGAGGAGGCGGACCCCGAGCTCGCCTCGCTGCGGCAGCGGCTCACCGTCTCGGCGCTGCTAGCCGTGCCCGTCACCCTCATGTCCATGGTCCCCGCCCTCCAGTTCGACAACTGGCAGTGGCTCTCACTGACGCTGGCAGCCCCCGTCGTCGTATGGGGCGGACTGCCCTTCCACCGGGCCGCGTTCACCAACCTCCGGCACGGCGCGGCCACGATGGACACGCTCGTCTCCGTCGGCACGCTCGCCGCCTTCGGCTGGTCCCTGTGGGCCCTCTTCCTGGGGCACGCGGGCATGCCGGGCATGCGGCACGGATTCGAGTTCACCGTCAGCCGCACGGCGGGCTCGTCGACGATCTATCTCGAAGTGGCCGCCGGGGTGGTCGCGTTCATCCTGCTCGGCCGCTATCTGGAGGCCCGTTCCAAGCGTCGCGCGGGCGCCGCGCTGAAGGCGCTGCTGAGGCTGGGCGCCAAGGACGTGTCGGTGCTCCGGCAGGGGCGGGAGGTGCGGCTCCCGGTCGGGCAGCTGGCCGTGGGCGACCGTTTCGTCGTACGCCCCGGGGAGAAGTTCGCCACCGACGGCACCGTCGTGGAGGGCGCCTCGGCCGTCGACGCGTCGATGCTGACCGGTGAGTCGGTGCCGGTGGACGTGACCGTCGGCGACGCCGTCACGGGCGCGACCGTGAACGCCGGCGGCCGGCTGGTCGTCGAGGCCACGAGGATCGGCGCGGACACCCAGCTGGCGCGGATGGCACGGCTGGTGGAGGACGCGCAGAACGGCAAGGCGGAGGTGCAGCGGCTCGCCGACCGGATCTCGGCTGTGTTCGTGCCGGTCGTCATCCTGATCGCGGTCGCCACCTTCGGCGCCTGGCTCGGCGCCACGGACGACCCCACCGCCGCGTTCACGGCGGCCGTCGCGGTGCTGATCATCGCGTGCCCGTGCGCGCTCGGCCTCGCCACCCCGACCGCCCTGCTGGTCGGTACCGGTCGCGGCGCCCAGCTCGGCATCCTCATCAAGGGCCCCGAGGTCCTGGAGTCCACCCGGCGCGTCGACACCGTCGTCCTGGACAAGACCGGCACCGTCACCACCGGCCGGATGACGCTCCAGCGGGTGCACGTCGCCGGTGACGCCCTCGGAGCCGATGGCGAAGACGGCGTCACCGAGGAGGGCGTGCTGCGCCTCGCGGGCGCCGTCGAGCACGCGTCCGAACACCCGGTGGGCCGGGCGATCGCCGCGGCCGCCGAGGAACGCGTGGGCGCGCTGCCGCCCGTCGAGCACTTCCAGAACCTGCCCGGGAGGGGCGTACGCGGCCTCGTGGAGGGCTGCGACGTCCAGGTTGGCCGGTTCCCCGGCCAGCCGCTCCCCGAGGCCCTGAAGGGCGCCAAGGAGGCCGCCGAGGACGCGGGACACACGGCGGTCGTCGTCCTGCGCGACGGAGTGGCACTCGGTGTCGTCACGGTCGCCGACGCGATCAAGGAGACCAGCGCCGAGGCGGTACGACGGCTGCGGGCGCTCGGGCTCACACCGATGCTGCTGACGGGGGACAACGAGCGCGTGGCCCGGTCCGTGGCCGCGGCGGTCGGCGTCTCCCCCGAGCACGTCATCGCCGAGGTGCTGCCCGAGGACAAGGTCGACGTCGTACGCCGGCTCCAGGGCGAGGGCCGTACGGTCGCGATGGTCGGCGACGGGGTCAACGACGCCGCCGCGCTGGCGGTGGCCGACCTGGGGCTCGCTCTGGGCACCGGGACGGACGCGGCGATCGAGGCCGGCGATCTGACGCTGGTGCGCGGGGACCTGCGGGTGGCCGCCGACGCCATCCGGCTGTCGCGACGGACCCTGTCCACGATCAAGGGCAATCTGGCCTGGGCCTTCGGATACAACGTGGCCGCGCTGCCGCTGGCCGCCGCCGGATTGCTCAACCCGATGATCGCGGGGGCGACTATGGCCTTTTCGTCCGTTTTCGTGGTAACGAACAGCTTGCGACTCAGGACATTTTCGTGACTGCCGGACGAAAGTCCCTCTAGAGTCCGGAAGCAGCCTCACATAAGCTCTTCACAAGGCTCGCGCATCATCCTTACGCTGGGACCTCGATCGCCGAATCGGGTCTCTTGTGCATCTTCAGGACATGACGCAAGAGACGCAGATCACAGTGTTGTGAACGTAACCACCGAAGGGGTTCGTGAGTCTAAGTTGGCGATGTCAGAAGCGTCTTGGGGGGCGTGACTGGCATCTGGGGATGTCTTGGGGGACGTTCCCGGAATTGCGTTGCCGGGGCACGTGCACCGGGGAGCTTTGAGCGGCCCTCCCGTACGTACGCGTCCCGGCAGACCGCACACCGCCGCACCACAGATGCATACAGGTAGGACGACGAGTTCTGCTCGTCGAGCTCAGCGATTCAGGCGCTGTGCCCACCAGACGCCCGGCCGGATCCCGTGGGGGGAATCCGCACCGGGACATGGGAAGGCGCCCTGCTCGCCGGCCCGTGGGGGGACCAGCGTTGCAGGGCGCCTTCTCCTATTTTTTGGCTCGGTTCGCCTCCGGGGCGCTTCAGCCTGTGTCGAGAAGCCGATCGTGCTCGACCCTTCGGGCCTCCGCGCGCTCGACTTCTCGACACAGGCGCGCCCCTTCGGCTCACTCGCTGTAGGGCGCCCTCTGCTGTAGCGAGGCACGTAGCGGGACTGCGCGTGACGGGACCGGCGAGGTACAGCGGAGGGGCCCGTACGGACGGCTCTCCGTACGGGCCCCTCTGCTGCTACAGGTCCTACAGGTACTCGGTCGTTCAGCGGGCCTCGACCGGGACGAAGTCGCGCTCGACGACGCCCGTGTAGATCTGGCGCGGGCGGCCGATGCGGGAGCCGGGCTCCTTGATCATCTCGTGCCACTGGGCGATCCAGCCCGGGAGGCGGCCGAGGGCGAAGAGGACCGTGAACATCTCGGTCGGGAAGCCCATGGCGCGGTAGATCAGACCCGTGTAGAAGTCCACGTTCGGGTAGAGGTTGCGCGAGACGAAGTAGTCGTCGGAGAGCGCGTGCTCCTCCAGCTTCAGCGCGATGTCCAGCAGCTCGTCGGACTTGCCGAGGGCCGAGAGGACGTCGTGCGCGGCAGCCTTGATGATCTTGGCGCGCGGGTCGAAGGACTTGTAGACCCGGTGGCCGAAGCCCATCAGGCGGACGCCGTCCTCCTTGTTCTTCACCTTGCGGATGAAGGAGTCGACATCGCCGCCGTTCGCCTGGATGCCCTCCAGCATCTCCAGCACGGACTGGTTGGCGCCGCCGTGCAGCGGGCCCCAGAGCGCGGAGATGCCGGCGGAGATCGAGGCGAACATGTTCGCCTGCGAGGAGCCGACCAGTCGGACCGTGGAGGTCGAACAGTTCTGCTCGTGGTCCGCGTGCAGGATCAGCAGCTTGTCGAGCGCGGAGACGACGACCGGGTCGAGGTCGTACTCCTGGGCCGGGACCGAGAAGGTCATGCGCAGGAAGTTCTCGACGTAACCGAGGTCGTTGCGCGGGTAGACGAACGGGTGACCGATCGACTTCTTGTACGCGTACGCCGCGATGGTCGGCAGCTTGGCGAGCAGGCGGATCGTGGAGAGGTTGCGCTGCCGCTCGTCGAACGGGTTGTGGCTGTCCTGGTAGAACGTCGACAGGGCGCTGACCACGGAGGAGAGCATCGCCATCGGGTGGGCGTCCCGAGGGAAGCCCCGGTAGAAGTTCTTGACGTCCTCGTGCAGCAGGGTGTGCTGCGTGATCTCGTTCTGGAACGTGGAGAGCTCGTCGACGGTCGGAAGCTCACCGTTGATCAGCAGGTACGCCACCTCCAGGAAGGTGGAGCGCTCGGCCAGCTGCTCGATCGGGTAGCCGCGGTACCGGAGGATGCCCTGCTCACCGTCGAGATAGGTGATGGCGGATTTATAGGCAGCGGTGTTCCCGTAGCCGCTGTCCAGGGTGACCAGACCGGTCTGGGCCCGGAGCTTCCCGATGTCGAAGCCCTTGTCGCCGACGGTGCTGTCGATCACCGGGTAGGTGTACTCGCCGTCGCCGTACCGCAGTACTACAGAGTTGTCGCTCACGTCATCCCTCACCGACGTAGTGCCTCTTCTTCGAGGTGCCCTGACTGTCTCTACCATCCCCCAATTGGCTCTGGAGAGTGCACTCGGGGTCGACCATCGGGCCCATCGGCGGCACTCAGTGCCGCCAACTTGCTCATCCTGCCCCCTCCGTCCGACATCTGGAAGGGCTGTGTGACCTTTACGACTCGTTTGATCGATCAAATTTCACTCACGGGGCGACGCGCCTTCACGAGAGGTACTCACAGTGGCCGTGGCGCGAGCCGGAAGTCGAGGGCCGTGCACCTGCGTCCCGCCGAGACCGTGCGGACCGCCTGGCCGATCGCCTTGCGGGAGCCGACGAGGACGACGAGCTTCTTCGCCCTGGTCACCGCCGTATACAAAAGGTTGCGCTGGAGCATCATCCAGGCACCGGTGGTGACCGGGATCACCACGGTCGGGTACTCGCTGCCCTGGGACCGGTGGATCGTCACCGCGTAGGCGTGCGCCAGCTCGTCCAGTTCGTCGAACTCGTACGCCACCTCCTCGTCCTCGTCGGTGAGGACCGTCAGCCGCTGGTCGACCGGGTCGAGCGCGGTGACGACGCCGACGGTGCCGTTGAAGACACCGTTCTCGCCCTTCTCGTAATTGTTGCGAATCTGGGTGACCTTGTCGCCGACGCGGAAGACCCGGCCGCCGAACCGCTTCTCGGCCAGGTCGGGGCGGGCGGGGGTGATGGCCTGCTGGAGCAGCCCGTTGAGGTTGCCCGCGCCGGCCGGGCCGCGGTGCATGGGCGCCAGCACCTGGACGTCCCGGCGCGGGTCGAGCCCGAACCTGGCCGGGATACGACGGGCCGCCACGTCGACCGTGAGCCGCCCGGCCTCCTCCGTGTCGTCCTCGACGAAGAGGAAGAAGTCCTTCATGCCGTCGGTGACCGGGTGCTGCCCGGAGTTGATCCGGTGCGCGTTGGTCACCACGCCCGACTGCTGGGCCTGGCGGAAGACCTTGGTGAGGCGGACGGCGGGGACGGGGCTGCCGTCGGCCAGCAGGTCGCGGAGGACCTCGCCGGCGCCGACGCTGGGCAACTGGTCCACATCGCCGACGAAGAGGAGGTGGGCGCCGGGAGGCACCGCCTTCACCAGCTTGTTGGCGAGGAGGAGGTCCAGCATGGAGGCCTCGTCGACGACCACCAGATCGGCGTCCAAGGGGCGGTCCTTGTCGTACGCCGCGTCGCCGCCGGGCTTCAGCTCCAGCAGGCGGTGGACGGTGGAGGCCTCGGCGCCGGTCAGCTCGGCGAGGCGCTTGGCGGCCCGGCCGGTGGGGGCGGCGAGGACGACCTTCGCCTTCTTGGCGCGGGCCAGCTCCACGATCGAGCGGACCGTGAAGGACTTGCCGCAGCCGGGACCGCCGGTGAGCACGGCCACCTTCTTCGTCAGCGCGAGGCGTACGGCGGCTTCCTGCTCCGGGGCCAGCTCCGTGCCCGTACGCCCCTTCAGCCAGGCCAGCGCCTTGTCCCAGGCCACGTCGTGGAAGCCGGGCATACGGTCCTGGTCCGTGCGCAGCAGGCGCAACAGCTGCGCGGAGAGGGAGAGTTCGGCGCGGTGGAAGGGGACGAGGTAGATGGCGGTGACCGGGTCCGAGCCGGGGTCGGGGCCGGGGACCTTCTCCCGTACGACGCCGGGCTCGCCGGATTCCTCGTCGGGCTGCGCCAGTTCGGCCAGGCACTCGATGACCAGGCCCGTGTCGACCTGGAGCAGCTTGACCGCGTCGGCGATCAGGCGCTCCTCCGGGAGGTAGCAGTTGCCCTGGTCGGTGGCCTGCGAAAGGGCGTACTGCAGGCCCGCCTTGACGCGCTCCGGGCTGTCGTGGGGGATGCCGACGGACTGGGCGATCTTGTCGGCGGTGAGGAAGCCGATGCCCCAGACGTCGGAGGCGAGGCGGTACGGCTGGTTCTTCACGACCCCGATCGAGGCGTCGCCGTACTTCTTGTAGATGCGGACCGCGATGGACGTGGACACCTCGACGGTCTGGAGGAAGAGCATGACCTCCTTGATCGCCTTCTGTTCCTCCCAGGCGTCGGCGATCTTCTTGGTGCGTTTGGGGCCGAGGCCGGGGACCTCGATGAGGCGCTTCGGCTCCTCCTCGATGATCTGGAGGGTGTCCAGGCCGAAGTGCTGGGTGATCCGGTCGGCGAAGATCGGGCCGATGCCCTTGACCAGGCCGGAGCCGAGGTAGCGGCGGATGCCCTGGACGGTGGCCGGGAGGACGGTCGTGTAGTTCTCGACGGTGAACTGCTTGCCGTACTGCGGATGGGACCCCCAGCGGCCCTCCATACGCAGGGATTCGCCGACCTGGGCGCCGAGCAGCGCGCCCACGACGGTGAGGAGGTCGCCGCCACCCCGGCCGGTGTCCACGCGCGCGACCGTGTAGCCGTTGTCCTCGTTGGCGTACGTGATGCGTTCCAGGACGCCTTCCAGCACCGCCAGCCGTCGTTCCCCCGGGGGGTTCCCCGCCTGTTGAGCCATGATCCGACGGTACCGGGGAGGTGTGACAGGGCGGAGGCACTTGATCCGCGGACAGAGGCGCCGGCGCCCCGGAGTTGCCGTCAACCAGCGGTCGGGGGCGGCGATGCCGCGGTGCGGGGGCGATGGGCCCGAACATCCACAGGGCGTCCGTCGGGATCGCGCGCCGTCATCGTCCACTGGGTGGGCAGTGTCTCGATCTGTCCGACCGGCCATCCGGCGTCCAGGATCTGCTCGCGGACCTCACACAGTTGTCGGTGGGTCGCCACGCGCAGTCCCCATCCCGCCCGGCCCAAGGGGTCGAGATCGGTGGTGGGGGCGTCAGCGGTTTCGACGATCATCAGGTGGTCGTCTCCGCCGACATCGACGACTGCGACCCGAGGATCAGCAGGGGTCGCGGCGCGCTCGAACGCGAGCGTCGCTCCGAGCAACTCCGTGTAATACGTCACGAGCCGGTCGAGGTCGGCCGTGGAGAGGGTCACATGGTTGATTCCGAGGAGATCAGGCATGGCCGGTCGACTGTAGTGGGGGTGAAGGTCACTGCGTAACCCTTGTCGGCCTCTTGAGGGCATCGATGAACGCGGTGAAGGCCGGCACGGGGAAGGTGAGGGTGCGGGTGGTGGGGGTTTTTGAATCGCGGACGGCTATGTGGGTGGGGCTCGTCGCGATCTCCACGCACTCGTTGCCGTCTCCGGGGCCCGAGTAGGACGACTTACGCCAGTTGTCCATGGGGTTCCTCACAGCTCCTTCGCCAGTCTGTGAATGAACTCACGCGACCGTTCAGGGTCGAGTGACACGTCCTCAACTTTACGAAAGCTCGTTCGGTAGATGTTGAGCTGGGCGTCGGAATCGATGAAGGCCGAGCCGTGAAGCGCATCGCGGAC
Source organism: Streptomyces gottesmaniae (assembly GCF_031845845.1). Taxonomy (NCBI): domain Bacteria; kingdom Bacillati; phylum Actinomycetota; class Actinomycetes; order Kitasatosporales; family Streptomycetaceae; genus Streptomyces; species Streptomyces gottesmaniae. The sequence goes on along the minus strand of NZ_JAVRFJ010000017.1, from coordinate 64,760 downwards.
CACGGTGTCCAGCTTGGGCAGGGGCCCGCCCACGTACGTCATCGTGCCCGCGGCACTGGCAAAGCCGTCCAGATCGAAGGGGATGACGCGCATGGTGACGTGATCCGCTTCGGAGAGCTCGACAAGCCGGGCCAGCTGGGCCCGCGATGTGCCACGGTCGCTGACTCTGATCCGGAGTGCCGCCTCATGGATCACCGCCTCGTACGGGATGGTGAACTGTTGGCGCGCCTTTCGATGCTGGATGCGCAACTAGATCTCCTCGCTGGTGAGTTCGGGCAGCCTGGACGAGAACACGGCACGCGAGTAGTCCTCGGTCTGCAACAGACCCGGTACGTAGAGGATCGCCACGTGGCGTTGAAACCGGGCGTGATGTTCCAGCTCGGAGAGGTCGAGGAACGGCGTGGGCAGCAGGCCCCGGTACTCCTCCCACCAGCCCCGTGTGCGATCGGTGGCCATCGCGACCAAGGCATCGATGAACTCCTCGTCCGTGCAGGCGTAATGGGACGCGAGACGGCGGAGCCTCAGCTCGCTCACTCCCGCGAGCGCGGACTCGATATGAGTGATCTGGGCAGGGCTCACGCCGAGCAGTGAGGCCGCCTTACGCGAGGAAAGCCCTGCCGCCTCGCGAAGCCTGCGCAACTCCGTCGCCAGGCGCATCTGACGTGCCGTTGGCTCGCGCCTCTTCACCATCGAATGGCCCTCCTAAGGCGCCCGCAGGCGCGACTCGTTCGGTGGCAGATTACGGGATCGACTTGCCGCGTCCCTAAATTTAGATCTACTTTCGGTGACACCACGAACACGCTACGGAAGCGCACCGCCCCGTCCTGCCACGACGGCGCCGGCAATGCCACCGCGCCTCAATCCCCCCTCAGCCAACGGAGTTGACAACCCATGCCCGAAACCTGGGACTACACCCTCCAGATCCCCAACGACCTCAGAGCCGTCACCATCTGCCGTCGCACCCTGCGGCTGATCCTCACCATGCACGGTCTCATCGGGCTGGTGGACACGGCGGAGTTGCTCGCGACCGAGCTCGTCTCCAACGCCGTACGGCACACGAAGGGCCCCGCCGCACTCCGGGTGCGGCGGTCGGCGGAGGGCGTGGTCTGGATCGGGGCGTGGGACGCCGATCCCGAACCGCCGCAACCGCCACAGCCGCTGGAGCGGGTGGGCGAGCGGGAGAGCGGGCGGGGGCTGGGGCTTGTCGTGGCCTGCACGAGGTACTGGGGGTGGATGCCGTCGGCCAGGTTCGGCGAACCGGGCAAATACGTGTGGTGCGAGCTGGCGGCGGCGTAGGGCGTCCTTGGGAGACGGGAAGCAGTTCGACTCGTCGATAGGCTGCGTCACCATGATGCGCGCCTGGATCCTGCCGATGCTGCTCGTGCTCTGCGGCTCAGCCGTCGTGACTGCGCAGATGGTCAACGGGAACCCCGGCACAGCCGCAGCGCTCCTGCCGGCATTCCTGGCGCTCGCAGGCGTGAACTCGCCCCTGATCTTCCCGAAGTCCATCGCCGCGCAAGAGGCACAACGCCGCAGCGCGGTCGACGGCCGACCCGTCGTCTTCTGGCGGCCGGGCTGCACGTACTGCATGCGACTGCGCCTCCGGCTAAAGCGTGTTGCAGAAGGCTGCGAAGCGGGCATTTCCCTTGCATGCGTGGGGTGTTGAGGGCTCAGCCGTTGTGGGTGGAGACGTTCACGGGACTGCGGATGCGGCAGTTCGAGCGGCTGCTGAAGGTGGTCCGTGAACGGGGCAGGAACGGGCCCGGTGGCGGCCGTCCGTGGTGCCTGCCGCTGGCCGACCGTGTGCTGCTGGTCGCCGTGTACTACCGCACGAACCTCACCATGCGGCAGCTCGCCCCGCTGTTCGGATGCTCGCCTGCGACGGTGTGCCGGGTCATCCAACGGCTGCGGCCGCTGCCGGCCATCGAGCCGGCAGCCCGTCCGGCAAACGCGGTGGAACGGCTGTGGATCGTGGACGGCACCCTCATCCCTGTCCGTGACCGGAAGACCGGGGCGTCTTCACGCAACTACCGGTTCTCGGCGAACGTGCAGGTCATCATCTATGCCGACACCAAGCTCGCCGTCGCCGCGGCCCGCCCGGTGCCCGGCAACACCGCTGACGCGAAGGCCTGGCGCGACTCCGGCTTGGCCCGGCACTGCGAAGGGGTGACCGTCCTCGGCGACGGCGCGTACATCAACACCGGGCTCGTCGTCCCGCACCGCAAACGCCCCGGATGTCGGCTCGCACCCGGTCCGGCCGCCTGCAGGGCCTGCCCGGACCAAGGCGAGGTACCCGGACGGCTTCCGGGACCGGCTCGAACTGTGGCGAGTCACCCTGCTGACCGGCTGTGCCGCATCGCCCTCCCAACCGCTGCCTCCAGTCGCTGAAGCTCCACCACGAACAGCAGCAGCGCGAGCGTGAGGCTGCAGGCACCACGTGGCAGCACAACGGGCACGTGTTCACCACTCCCCAGGGCGGACCGATCGACCCGACCAACATCACCCGCACCTTCACCACGCTCCTCCGCAAGGCCGGACTCCGGCGCATCCGCTTCCACGACCTTCGACACTCTGGGCAGCATGTTGGCCGAGGACGAGGACTCCGAAGAGCCGCCGCCCTCGGCAGGCATCGTCCGCTGACGTTGCCGTCAGCGTTGCCGTCAAACAACCATGGGTGGGCCCCCCGGCCTCCGAGCCGGGGGACCCACCCATTCCTCTGCCAACGCGACTTGTTCGAATCTGGCTACTGCAGGAGCATCCGCATTCGCCGCGCGATATCAGCCGCCTTCAGTCGAACCTGGTCACCGTTCAGCAGGTCAGGCATACCGATACCAGCTGAGTCGTAGTCGTGCGCGACATAGAAGAGATCTGTTGCCGCCTCATACTGCTCGGCTGTCGGATACGGGCCGCCATACCCCTTGTACAGGGGAAGGCAGACAAGGGAGAACTCTGAGGGAGAGATTCGCCCTTCGGATACAGCCTCCGCAAGCACCAAGAAGGGTTCCAACGTCGCCATTTACAGCTTCCCTTGCATGGTCAGGTACCAGAACTGGTCTGAATTCACATCCGATTTCCAGGCTCCCAGCATCTCACCCGAATCAATGTCCACCGAGACGTGACGACCGGTATTGAGATCCACATAGTGCCGGGCAGGGGTCCCGCGATACGTTCCCGCGATCTGAACGTTCCCTGGATCCTTAACGAAGCCTTCCAAGGCGTTCACGAATGCCTGCTTGCTCGCCTTGCTCTCCTTCGCAGTGATCCCGAAGTCGGCAGCATGTTTGAAATGATGAGGCACCCTGTTCGAATCGAGCCACACGGATCCACACCCCGGACCGGAGTTATGAACCAGAACCGGCGTCTCGCCCGCCAACACATAGTACGTGTGCAGGTCATCCACCGTGAGGTTGTACGTGGTGGCGTGCTGCATGTACGAGCGGTTGTGGGTGACGATGACGGTGTCGCGGTCATCGGTGAGGAGGGTCATGCCGGGCTTGAGGTCCTGGGCGTCGACCCAGTGCTTCTGTGAGGGCGACCAGAACGGGTGCTCGTGGGTCGCCGTGATCTTTTCGATGCCCTCGTCCGTGGCGATCGACAGCTCGTTGAAGTGCTTGTCGTCCTCCGTGACGATGAGGCGCGTCACTTCCCGCGGTGCTGTTTCGCCCGTATCCGGGTCGGTCGCAAGAACTTCGTCGCCGACTTCGACGTCCTCGATGTTCTTCGTGGAGCCGTCGGCCATGAGCACATCGGTCCCCGCCAGGAAGCACCTTGTGCAGTCGACTACGTCGTCAAGCTTCTTCAGCTTCAAGAGCTTCCCGGCCTTGAGCCAAGGCAGGTCCGTGAGGGCCCACCCGCAGTGAGAATTGAACCCGATGTCCTTGGCGCAGGCCTCCCATTCCTCGGTGTCCGGAAGCAGGAGGGCCTTGCCCACGTCAAGGGCCATGGCCCAGGCCGACGGGCTCTTCGTGGTGCTCGTCGATCCGATGCTCTCGGGCGCCGGTGGCGCGACCGTGCGGCTGGAGTGGCTGGTACCACTGCCGAACGTGTAGCTGATGGTGCTGTAGGTGGTGGCACCCGTGTTGAGGCTGGTCACCGCCCGCTCATAGTTCCAGGTCCACTCGCCGTTGGTCTGGGTCCATGTCTCCGTTCCTCCGTTGCAGGAGGAACTGGCACCGCCGCAAGCGCCGTCGGGACGCAGTCCCGTCGGGTCGCTGAAGGCAACGGGGTTGTTGACCGAGTAGGAGTAAGAGCTGAGGTTCTGTGGTGCGTAGGGCGTGACCAGCGGGTCCGGGCTGAGGAATCGGCCGAGCTGGGGGTCGTACATGCGGGCGCCGAGGATGGACAGGCCGGTGGCGTCGTCCTCGGGTTTGCCGAGGAAGCCGCGGTCGGTGGCGGCCGGTAGATCGGTGTCGCCGTTCTGGGCGCCGAAGGGAAGGTAGCGGCGGCGCTCGGCCGTGCCCGTAGAAGTGTCGACGGTCAGCTGGGTCGATGCCTGGTTGTCGGACAGGAGCCAGGTCAGCTTGCTGCTGGTGCTCGTCGCGGTGCGGGTGGCCACGGTTGCGGTGCCCGCGCCGTAGTAGCGGGTGGCTCTCGGGTCGGCTCCGGGGGTCTTGTGGATCTCCTGGCCTGCGAGGTAGAGCACGATTTCGGTGGCCGACTTGCGCAGGAGGACTGCGCCTGCCGCGTCGTAGACGTAGCTGGCGGTCACGGCTCCGCTTGTGGCGGATATCTGGTGGCGTTCGTTCCAGACGAAGTTGGTCGTGGCTCCTGCGACGGTGCGGCTCTTCATCCGGCCGGCGTCGTCGTAGGTGTAGCTGTCCGTGCCGGCCGGTGTCTTGACCGTGGTGACGGCGTGCGGGCGCGGAGCGCCGGGGGTGTAGGTGGACTGGTCGGCGGAGTAGCCGGGGTAGGCGTAGTCGCGGACGCTGCTGCCGGTGGCCGTGGTGCTGGTGACCTTCTGCAGGTTGCCGATGCCGTCGTAGGAGTAGTCGAGCTGGTAGGGGTTCTTACCGGTCGTGAGGTCGGGAGTGAAGGGGCCGGCGCAGCCGCCGGTCGCGGCCGTGGTCCAGGCGCGTGAAAGCCGGTTGAGCTCGTCGAAGGTGGAGCACTGGTGCTGGCCGGTGATCCGGTCGGCCAGGTCGGTGACTTGCCCGGCGTTGTCGCGAAGGTAGTCGTCGTTCTGGACGGTTCCCTTGGTGCTGGTGGTCGTGGTGATGTTCTTGAGCCAGCCGGTGCCGTTGGCGTCGTCGTAGGTGTAGACGCGGCGGGCTGTGGTTCCTGTGGTGGCGGTGGTGCCGTACGTGCGGTCGGTCAGGCGGCCCAGGCTGTCGAAGCCCGTGGAGTCGACGTAGACGGTGTTGTTCAGGCTGCTCGTGAGCTTTTCGGGGTTGCCGAAGGCGTCGTACTGGGTGGTGACCGTCTCTGTCGGCAGACCTCCGGCGGCGGGGTAGGTCACGCTGGTCTGCTGACCGGCGGCGTTGTAGGTGAAGCCTGTTGCGTAGGTGCCCTGCAGGCCGGAGCCGTCGGCGGGAACGGTGGTCTGCGTCTCCTGCACATTGCCGTCGGCGTCGTAGGAGTTGACGGCGGTGGTGTAGGCGTGGCTGCCCGCATAGGACGTGGCGGTGGCCAGCTCCCCGATGCCGCCCGGGGCGGTGTCATAGGTGGTGCGGGTCAGGACCGTCGACCCGTTCTGCACGGTGAGCGGGCGGTTGAGATTGTCGTAGGTGTGGGTCAGGACGGTGCCGTTGCCGTCCTTGGACGTCGCTATGTTGCCGTTGGCGTCGTAGGTGGTGGCGGCGATGCCGTTGGGGTCGGAGTCGGGGTCCTTGCCGCCGTTGCGCTCGCCGAGCCAGTTGTAGGTGTAGGTGGTGACGTTGCCCTTGGAGTCCGTGATTTTCGACAGCTTCCCGCTGCGGGTGTACTCGTAGGTGGTTGAGTACGTCGACGGGCCGAACTCCACGACCCGGCTGACCTGCCCGAAGACGTCGGTGTAGGTGTTGGTGCGCTCACCGACGGCGGGCACTGTGGTGGTGTAGTCACCGTGGTAGTTGGTGATCGTCTGGCCCTGCGCCTGGGGCTGGCCCTTCACAGTGATCCGCGACTCGGTGGTGCGGCCGGCGAAGTCGATCAGCAGGTCCGTGTAGGAGGGAAGGGTGTCCACGGTCGGCAGGACCATGCCGGAGCCGGCGGTGGCGGAGTTGTAGAAGGGTGCGCTGGTCCCGGTGACGTTGCCCGAGGTGTCGTAACGGGTGGAGACGACCGTGCGTCCCGTCCCGGTGGGTGCCGGGACCTGTGTTTCCCGGGTGCGCCCCAAGCCGTCGAGGTAGGTGTAGGCGGTCTGTGTCTTGCCGCTGGAATCGACGAGCGTCTTGGTGGTGACCTTCGGAGGAACCGTGGAGACCAGGTCGGGCACGCCTTCGCTGTTGTCAGCTGTGGTGAGCGTGTACTCGAACGCGATCGACGGTGTGCCGTCGGGGTAGGCGGCGATCCTGGAGGGCTGGAAGACCTGCGCGGTGCGGCCGACGGAGTCGTGGACGATGCGGGTGGTCCGGTTGTTGGGATCTTGGATCCGGTAGGGGGTACCCCACAGGCGGGAGTACCAGGTGGTGGTGGAGTGGGGTGTGCCGGGTCCCGTGCCGTCGGGGTCGGGTGAGGTGACCTTCACGCCGTTGACGGGCCAGGACGTCGCCGGCTGGTAGGTCGTGGTGGTGGTGTTCTGCTTGCCGTCGGTGGCGGTGAGCTGCCGGCCGGCCTGGTCGAAGGAGGCCCTGGTTTCGCGGTAGTTGGTGGCGTTGGTGTACTTGCGCACCGTCGTCGGGTTGCCGTCGCCGGGCTTGTTGGTGTCCACCGAGGTCGCGCCGTCGTAGAGGGTGACGGTGTAGGCGTCCTGGTTGGAGGAGGCTCGGGCGGCGCAGTCGGCGGCGTAGTGTCGGGTCTCGTCGGGCAGCACCATCCAGCGCTGCACGGGCGAGTCGGGGAAGTAGTCGGTGTTGTAGGCGCGGCCGTAGGTGGTGCAACGGTTGTCGTCGGTGTCGGACAGGCCCCAGTCGTTGGTGCGCAGCGGCAGGCCGTATGTGGTGCTGGCGGGCTCTGCGGTGTCGTACTCGTCCTTGACGACGTGCTCGCGCCATCCCGTGGAGGTCAACTCCTGGGTGGTGGTCTTGGATTCGCGTACGAAGCGGGCGTCGGGCAGGCCGTCGTACTGGGCGGTGTTGTAGGTCCAGTACTCGTGCCAGATGCGCCTGTGGGACTGGCCCGAGCCGTCTCGGTTACTGGTTTCCAGCACCTGGCCGTTGAGCCAGGCGTGGTCGGTGACCGGCGGGCGGCCGCTGTCGCCGTCGTCGACGGTCACGGAGCGGGTGGCGGTCGGGTCGGTCTTGGAGGTGCGGTCGCCGTCCATGCCGCGGTAGAGCCAGTGGTAGGTGGAGGCGGCGTTGGACTTGGTTCCGGTGTGGACCTCGACCTGCTGGTAACCGCGCCACTCCGTCCAGGACTCGTCCTCGTCCTTGGTGAGCGGGTCGTTGGGGAACGCCCAGGCCGGCTTGCCCACGTAGTCGTAGGTGGTGGTCATCACCGGGTCGCCGTCGTTGCCCGCGCCCGAACCCGGTCCCGGATCGACGCTGACCTTGGCGACGACGTACTTCTTGAACCAGCCGGATCGTTCCTCCGTGGCACCTTCGGGCACCCACTTCTGCTTGAAGCAGGCCTGGGTGTTGTTCGATTCGCTGGGCGGGTTGCTGAGGTCGCAGGCGTCCTGGACGTCGTAGTCGCGGTAGGTGACGTTGACGAACGAGCCGAGGTCGCCGTGGATTTGCGTGACGCGGCGGAAGTTGAGGACGCCGCCGCCGAGCTGGTTGTCCCGCCACTCGCCGTTGATGTTGATGGTGGGCAGGGTGATGTCGTCGCCGTCGCCGTAGCCCTTGCGCTGGATGTAGTCCAGCCACAGGGTGTTGTCGACGGTGCCCTCCGGGTTGGGCAGTCCGTACTTCATCTGGTACTGCATCGCCGGGTCCCACGGCGAGGCGTCGTTGTCCCGCACGAAGGTCTTGATGTCCCACAGCATCTTCGTGGCGAAGAAGGTGGGCGAGTACGTCTCACCCGTGATGGTCCGGCAGCCGTTGTCGGCGGCCGTGCCGTCGCACATCAGGTCCGTGGGTACATCCGGATAGGAGTCCGGATTGGTGGAGATGGCGGGGCAGTCGGCGGGCTCACTGGCCAGTGGATCCTTGTCCGCCATGCGCTCCACGCAGCGGCCCACGTAACGCAGGTCCACCTTGGCCGGCAACTGCGCGCCGGAAATCTGCGAGGCCCACCCGTACTCGATGCGCACCGGGTAGGCACCCGAGTCGTAGGCGCGGGCCTGGTCGCCGAGCAGCACCGAGCGGTAGTGGTTCTGCTCCTTGTCGTAGAAGTAGGCCGTCTCCACCTCGCCGGCGTCGACGACACGGTCGAGCTGCCAGCGGTAGGCCTGCTTGCTGACCCCGGTGCCGCCGTTGTAACCGGGCTCGCCCGGGTCGTTGCCGAAGACCGGCACGGTCAGCACGGAGTCGGTGGCGGCGTTCGTGCGCTCGGAGCGGCCCCAGCCGAAGTAGTAGCGCTTGCCGTCCTGGGTGGAGATGACCCAGTACTCGTCGTCGGAGCCGTGGCCGCCGGTCAGGTGCTGCACCCGCCAGCCCGGGTCGTCCTTGACGTGGTAGGAGCCGGTGCCGTTGCCGTCCTGCACGAGGATCGAGCTGACGCCGTTGAAGCTGATGACGTACATCGCCCCGTCGGGCTCGTTCTCCGAGTTCGGCGAGTCCCAGCACAGGTCACCGACCCAGCCACTGCCGGTGCCGTCGTTCTGGCATCCGCGGTAGCGCCGCTCGATAAAGCCTGTACCGCTCAGCTCCCAGCCCAGGCCGGCCCAGTTGGCCTGGTTGTTCTGGGCGGAGGTCATGCTGTCGACGGACTGGGAGTTGTACGACAGGGACAGCGCGGGCGCGCTGCCCGTGGGCGGCCCGGGGATCTGGACGGGCAGGTTGTAGGTGAAGGCACCGGAGCCGGTGGAGACGTTCCATGACCCGGACGGCTTCAGCGAGGAGGCACGGTAGTCACCGGCCTCGGACGACGAGCCGGAGGTCAGGGCGTACACGGTCGCCGAGGAGGCGGTGGTCGCCAGGGCCGACCGGGACAGGCCCGAGCCTGCGGTGTCGAGAGGGTAACGCTCGGCCGTCGGGTCTCCGTCGGCCTGCACCGTCGCGGTGATCACGCCCTTGGCCGCGTCGTTGGAGACGGGCACCGACTTGGTCTTGCCGGGCGAGCAGCCCTTCGCCTTCGGGGTGGTCAGCGCGCACGCGGGCAGGGACACCAGCCGCAGCCGGGAGGCGAAGTTGCCGCCATAGGCGTACTTGAAACCGGAGTAGTCGAACGTGACCTGCACCGGCCCGGCGGTGGCCGTGCCGTCCCGCCGGGTGACCTCCACACCGAGCCCGACACCGCCCACCGGCGACAACCGCCCGTGGTCCAGCACCTTCACGTCCACCTTGGCGGGGACGGACGTCTTCGAGGACTGGGCGCGGAACTTCGCGGTCGCCGGAGCCGGGCCCACGGAGACCGCCGCCCTACCCGCGCCGTCGGGGGCGACCGGGACCTTCTTGCCCGTCTTCAGCCCTGCCAACGACACCCGTCCCTGGGCCGCCTTGGGCCAGACGGTGCGGGCCGGCTTGGTCGGGGTGGCTTCCGCGCGGTCGCGCGGCACGGCTCCGGCGGCCTGGGCCGGGACGTTCACCGGCTCCTTGCGGGAGACCTTCGAGGCCTCGGCGGCGGAGGCCGCGCTCTCCACCGTCGGCGCCACGAGAAGCGATGCGGTCAAAGCCGCGACCACGCCCCACGAACCCCGCATGCCACGTCTGCGCGTCAGTCGCACGGACCATCCCCCAGCCAACCCGGCCGGGACGCCCCCGGCACGTCAACGAACAGAACCTGCCGCCAGGGCGAACACAGCGTTCACCGCAGGCGGTGTGACCAGGTCATCGATGGACGCTAAATGGTCACTCATCAACTGAGGTAGCCCCACATAATCGGATGATCTCCACGAACCCTTGCTTCACAGTCCCTTTACGGGTGTGACCTGTCTCACAAGAGCGAACGAAATCACGATTCGGCTCCTGACCTGCGTATACGGGTCTGGTGCAGCCGTTGGCGAGATGGTTGAATCCAGCCGCTGTTTGCACACAACGAGGGGGAGGCTTCCAGCGAATGAACGCCGACAGGGGCAGACCGAACCGACGACAGCTACTCAAGCGCGCCGCGGGCCTCACCGGCGCAACCCTGCTGGGTTCCGCCGTCCTCTCGAGCGCCGGCACCGCCGCGGCCGCCGTGGCCACCTCCAAGCGCTTCGACCTGACCGACGACTCCGACGAGTGGTTCCGCGAGATCCTGCTGCAGGAGACCCGGATCCTGCAGTCCTTCTCCTTCGACAACACCAACAAGCACCTGTATACGGCACAGTTGGTGGATGCCGGACGCCAACTTCCGGGCGAGACCCGGACGTACACGGGCACGGAACGCGGCACCAACGGTGACCTGTGCATCACCCGGCTCGACTGGCAGGGCTACATCATCGGCCGCATGTACCTGAAGGGCTTCGGCCACGGGGTCTCCATAGCCGCCGAACCCTCCGGCAACAGCGCCTACCTGTGGACGGAGACCGACTCCGTGCCCGACAGCCAGAACGTCGGCTACGGCACGAAGATCGCGCGCTTCAAGTTCGCCAACGGAGCCGTGCTCACACCGGACTCCCACCTCGTGACCAAGTACGACCCGGTACCGGGCTCCGACCACAACACCATCGCCGTCGACCCCGCCAACAGCCGACTGGCGGTCCGTCATCGCATCAGCGGAACCTGGAAGATCAGCCTCTACGACCTGGCGACCTTCCGGGCCGGCACGTTCACCACGTTGGCCTCCATCACCCAGCCGTCCGTCCTCACCGGCCCTACCTTCCAGGGCTACACGACGCTCGGCCAGTACCTGTACACGATCGACGGGACCGCGTACACGTACGACTCGGCCGACAACCGGACCAGTGAGAGCAACACCTACGTCACCTCGATCGACTGGAACACCGGGACCGTGGTCCAACGCAGCCTCAGCAAGGCGGGCGAGAGCCTCTACTACCGGGAGCCGGAAGGACTGGCCATCCAGATCCCCGACACCTCCAACCCCGCCGCCGCACGCCTGCACCTCGGCTTCGGCTCCCAGGAATCCAAGGCCCTGACGGACAAGAAGGCCAGCTTCTACTACAAGGACCTCCTGGTCTGACCGCCTTTTCGGCCTACCTCTGCTGAGTGAAGTCCTGCTCGATGGGGAGGAGTTCGTCGGCCAACGCCTTGGCGATGGTGTCCGCGGCACCGGCCTCGGCGCCCCAGGCCATGCGAGCGTCGTACGGCGTCCAGTACGTGAAGGCGACGTTCCAGCCCGCCTCGGCAAGCCGGTGAGCGATGCCCGCGCCGATGCCGACGGGCCGGCCGACCCCGATCACCAACGCGACCGGTCGGACGGCATCACATGGGGGCTGCTCTTCAGTGGTCGTCACAGGCCAATCGTTCGGGCTGCGATGCGCGCACGGCAACGCGATTCCTTCGGCGACCCGACTACGGAACCATGCACCGTCGTCCCGGCGAGGAAACCGGAGCCGGACCAGGTGGATCTGTGCCGGGGGGGCCAAGTCGGGGACGGGTGAAGGCCGGGCTTCGCGGTGTCACACCTTGATCACGCGGACGCCGGGGCCGCACAGCATGAGGAGGTCCTCGGGGTCCGAGGTCAGGACGGTGACCGGGGCGGGCTGGTCGCGCCGCCCGCGCCCCGGCCACACCCCCTCGGTCACGATTGAATTTCGGCCACGGCCGCACCCTTGCCCCATAGCCATGTAATCGATTCCAATCCTTCCTGTACGCCGATGTAATCGATTCCACGAGGAGGTGGAGCGGCGATGGCGAGCATCAAGGACGTCGCTGCCGAGGCGGGGGTGTCCGTCGCCACGGTGTCGCGGGTCCTGAACGACCATCCGTCGGTCAGCGCGGACGCACGCGCGCGGGTGCTGGCCGCCGTCGAGACGCTGGGCTACCGCCCGAACGCCGTCGCCCGCTCCCTGCGCACCGACCAGACCCACACCCTCGGCCTGGTCATCAGCGACGTGATGAACCCGTACTTCACGGAGCTGGCCCGCTCCGTGGAGGAGGCGGCCCGCGCGCTCGGGTACAGCGTGATCATCGGGAACGCCGACGAGCGGCCCGAGCTGCAGGATCACCACGTACGGAACCTGCTCGACCGGCGGATCGACGGGCTGCTCGTGTCCCCGACCGACGGTGGCTCGCCGCTGATGCTCGACGCCGTGCGCGCGGGGACACCGATGGTGTTCGTGGACCGGTGGATCCCGGGCGTGGACGTGCCGGTCGTCAGGTCGGACGGGCGAGGTGCCGTCCGGGATCTCGTCGCCCATCTGTACGGGCTCGGGCACCGGCGGCTCGCGATCATCGCGGGGCCGGCGGCCACCACCACCGGGCGGGAGCGGGTCGAGGCCTTCGGGGAGGCCCTGGGCGAGCACGGACTGCCGCTGCCCGACGACTACATCGGGCAGGGCGACTTCCAGGCCGAGAGCGGGCAGCGGGTCACCGAGGGGTTCCTCGATCTGCCCGAGCCGCCCGAGGTCGTGTTCGCGGCGGACAACCTGATGGCGCTCGGCGCGCTGGACGCGGTACGCGCGCGTGGCCTGCGGGTTCCGGACGACATCGCGCTGGCCGCGTTCGACGACATCCCGTGGTTCGTGCACACCGATCCGCCGATCACGGCGGTGGCCCAGCCGACGGGCGAGCTGGGGCGGGCCGCCGTACGCGCCCTGGTCGACCGGATCGAGGGGCGGCCCCCGCGGTCCGTCACCCTCCCCGCCCGTCTCGTCGTACGCCTCTCGTGCGGCGAGTCCCCCGTAACGAACAGGAGCACGTCGTGAGCGACCCGGACGAGTTGCTGCGCATCGAAGGCATACGGAAGACCTTTCCCGGTGTGGTGGCGCTGGACGGCGTCGACTTCGATCTGCGCCGGGGCGAGGTGCACGTCCTGCTCGGTGAGAACGGCGCGGGCAAGAGCACGCTCATCAAGATGCTCTCCGGCGCCTACACGCCCGACGCGGGGCGGATCCTGGCCGGTGGCGAGGAGGTGCGCATCCATGGCGCGCAGGACTCCGAGCGGCTCGGGATCGCCACCATCTACCAGGAGTTCAACCTGGTCCCGGATCTGACCGTCGCCGAGAACATCTTCCTGGGGCGGCAGCCGCGCCGCTTCGGGATGATCGACCGGAAGCGGATGGAGGCCGAGGCCGCCGGGCTGCTGGAGCGGGTGGGCGTGCGGGTGTCTCCCCGCGCGCTGGTGCGTGAACTCGGTATCGCGCGGCTCCAGATGGTCGAGATCGCCAAGGCGCTGAGTCTCGACGCGCGCGTGCTGATCATGGACGAGCCGACCGCCGTGCTGACGACCGAGGAGGTCGAGAAGCTCTTCGCGATCGTGCGGCGGCTGCGCGAGGACGGGGTGGGCGTCGTCTTCATCACGCACCACCTGGAGGAGATCGCCGCCCTGGGGGATCGGGTGACCGTCATCCGGGACGGGAGGAGCGTCGGCCAGGTGCCCGCCTCCACGCCCGAGGACGAGCTCGTACGGCTCATGGTCGGGCGGTCGATCGAGCAGCAGTACCCGAGGGAGCGGGTGGACTCGGGCGAGGCGTTGCTCGTCGTCGAGGGGCTCACGCGGGACGGCGTCTTCCATGACGTGAGCTTCGAGGTGCGGGCCGGTGAGGTCGTCGGGATCGCGGGGCTCGTGGGGGCCGGGCGTACGGAGGTCGTGCGGGCCGTGTTCGGCGCCGATCCGTACGACGAGGGTGCCGTGCGCGTCGGCGGCTCCGCGGTGCCCAAGGACGACGTCAACGCGGCCATGGCCGCCGGTATCGGGCTCGTGCCCGAGGACCGCAAGGGCCAGGGGCTGGTGCTGGACGCGTCCGTGGAGGAGAACCTCGGCCTGGTGACCCTGCGGGGCGCGACCAGGGGCGGATTCGTCGACCTCAAGGGGCAGCGGGTGAACGCGGCCAGGGTCGCCGAGCAGCTCGGGGTGCGGATGGCGGGGCTGCACCAGCACGTCCGCACCCTGTCCGGCGGCAACCAGCAGAAGGTCGTCATCGGCAAGTGGCTGCTGGCGAAGACCAGGGTGCTGATCCTCGACGAGCCGACGCGCGGGATCGACGTCGGCGCGAAGGTCGAGATCTACGAACTGATCAACGAGCTGACGGCCGCCGGTGCCGCCGTGCTGATGATCTCCAGTGACCTGCCCGAGGTGCTCGGTATGAGCGACCGGGTGCTGGTCATGGCCCAGGGGCGGATCGCGGGGGAACTGCCCGCCGCCGAGGCCACCCAGGACGCGGTGATGGCGCTCGCCGTGTCCCATCCCCACACCCTTGCGACTGGAACGGAGGCCCCCGATGGCCACTGACACGCTCAAGAGTTCGACGGGCGCGAGTGGCGCCTCGGGAGCCTCGGGGCTTCGCCGTCTGCTGCTCGACAACGGCGCGCTGACCGCGCTCATCGTCCTCGTCGTCGGGATGTCGGTGCTGTCCGGCGACTTCCTGACGGCCGACAACCTGCTCAACATCGGTGTCCAGGCCGCCGTCACCGCGATCCTCGCGTTCGGTGTGACCTTCGTGATCGTCTCGGCGGGCATCGACCTGTCGGTGGGGTCGGTGGCGGCGCTGTCGGCCACCGTGCTCGCCTGGAGCGCCACTTCGGAGGGAGTGCCGGTCTGGATAGCCGTGCTCCTCGCGATCGCCACCGGTGTCGCGTGCGGTCTCGTCAACGGCTTCCTCATCTCGTACGGGAAGCTGCCGCCGTTCATCGCGACCCTCGCCATGCTGTCGGTGGGGCGCGGTCTGTCGCTGGTGATCTCGCAGGGCAGCCCGATCGCGTTCCCCGAGTCGGTGTCGCACCTCGGTGACAACCTCGGCGGCTGGCTGCCGGTGCCGGTCCTGGTGATGCTGGTCCTCGGCGGTGTGACGGCCGTGGTCCTCGGGCGTACGTACATCGGGCGTGCCATGTATGCGATCGGCGGCAACGAGGAGGCGGCCCGCCTCTCCGGCCTGCGGGTGAAGCGGCAGAAGCTCGTGATCTACGCCCTGTCCGGGCTGTTCGCCGCCGCCGCGGGCATCGTGCTCGCCTCGCGGCTCTCCTCCGCGCAGCCGCAGGCCGCGCAGGGCTACGAGCTGGACGCGATCGCGGCGGTCGTCATCGGCGGGGCCTCGCTGGCCGGCGGTACGGGCAAGGCGTCGGGCACGCTGATCGGCGCGCTGATCCTGGCGGTGCTGCGCAACGGGCTCAACCTCCTGTCGGTGTCGGCGTTCTGGCAGCAGGTCGTCATCGGTGTCGTGATCGCGCTGGCGGTGCTGCTGGACACGGTGCGCCGGAAGGCGGGGGCGACGCCGGTCGCGGCCGGTGCCGGTGGCTCCGGGGACCGCAGGAAGCAGGCGGTGACGTACATGCTGGCGGCCGTGGTGGCGGCGGCCGTCGTGGGCGCGACCTCGTTCCTGCACAGCGGCTCGTCGGCGGCGAAGAGCGAGAAGATCGGGCTGTCGCTGTCGACGCTCAACAACCCCTTCTTCGTGCAGATCCGGGCGGGTGCCCAGGACGAGGCGAAGAAGCTGGGCGTGGACCTGTCGGTCACCGACGCGCAGAACGACGCCTCGCAGCAGGCCAACCAGTTGCAGAACTTCACCAGCGAGGGCCTCGGCACGGTCATCGTCAACCCGGTGGACTCCGACGCGGTGACCCCGGCGGCGAAGGCCGTCAACAAGGCGGACATCCCACTGGTGGCCGTCGACCGGGCGGTCAACGGCGCGGACACGGCCGCGCTCGTCGCCTCCGACAACGTCAGCGGCGGCGAGCTGGCCGCCAAGTCGCTCGCCGAGAAGCTCGGCGGCAAGGGCGAGATCGTCATCCTCCAGGGCCAGGCGGGCACCTCCGCGAGCCGGGAGCGCGGCGCCGGCTTCGCCGAGGGGCTGAAGGCCTACCCGGGCATCAAGGTCCTCGCCAAGCAGCCCGCCGACTGGGACCGCGCCAAGGGTCTCGACGTGATGACCAACCTCCTCCAGGCCAACCCCGACGTCGACGGTGTGTTCGCGGAGAACGACGAGATGGCGCTCGGCGCGATCAAGGCGCTGGGCTCCAAGGCGGGCAAGTCCGTCCAGGTCATCGGGTTCGACGGCACCGCCGACGGGCTGAAGGCCGTCGAGGCGGGCACGCTGTACGCGTCGGTGGCGCAGCAGCCCGCCGAACTCGGCAGGATCGCGGTGCGCAACGCGGTCGAGGCCGCCAAGGGCGAGAAGGTCGAGAAGTCGGTGATGGTGCCGGTGAAGGTGGTCACGTCCCAGAACGTGGCCGAGTTCAGCGGCTGACGAAGGAGCACGCATGTACGACTACGACCTCCTGGTCGTGGGATCGGCCAACGCCGACCTGGTGATCGGTGTCGAGCGGCGGCCGGGGGCCGGGGAGACCGTGCTCGGCTCCGACCTGGCGGTGCATCCGGGCGGCAAGGGCGCCAACCAGGCGGTGGCGGCGGCCCGGCTCGGGGCGCGCACGGCGCTGCTGGCGCGGGTCGGCGACGACGGCAACGGGCGGCTGCTGCTCGACTCGCAGCGCGCGGCCGGGGTCGACACGGCCGGGGTGCTGGTCGGCGGGGCGCCCACCGGGGTCGCGCTGATCACGGTGGACCCGTCGGGCGACAACAGCATCGTGGTGTCGCCCGGCGCCAACGGGAAGCTGACCCCCAGGGACGTACGGGCGGCGGAGGCCCTGCTGCGCGCGTCCCGGGTCGTCTCCGCGCAGTTGGAGATCCCGTTGGAGACGGTGGTGGAGGTCGTGCGGCGGCTCCCGGAGGGCACCCGTTTCGTGCTGAACCCGTCGCCGCCGCGGGAGTTGCCGGCGGAGGTGCTGGCCGCCTGTGATCCGCTGATCGTCAACGAGCACGAGGCGCAGGTCATCGTCGGGGGTGAGCTGGCGGGCTCGCCGGAGGACTGGGCGCGGGCGCTGCTGGCGCTCGGGCCGCGTTCGGTGGTCGTGACGCTGGGCGCGGAGGGCGCGTTGGTCGCCACCGCCGAGGGCAGTGCGCGGGTGGCGGCCGTGAAGGTGGACGCCGTGGACACCACGGGGGCCGGGGACGCGTTCACGGCGGCGCTGGCGTGGCAACTGGGCGCGGGCGCCGAGCCCGCCGAGGCCGCCGCGTACGCGGCCCGGGTGGGGGCGGCCGCGGTGACCCGGGCCGGGGCTCAGGTGTCGTTCCCGACCGCCGAGGAGGTCGCGGCGTTGTGAAGCGGGCCGGGATACTCAACCGTCATCTGGCGGGCGCCATCGCCGAGCTGGGGCACGGGCACGGGGTGCTGGTGTGCGACGCGGGGATGCCGGTGCCCCAGGGGCCGCGGGTGGTCGACCTGGCGTTCCGGGCGGGGGTTCCGTCCTTCGCGGAGGTGCTGGACGGGCTGCTCGACGAGATCGTGGTCGAGGGGGCGACGGCCGCGTACGAGGTGCGTGAGGCCAATCTGGAGGCGACGGCGCTGCTGCAGGACCGCTTCCCCGAGCTGGAACTGGTCTCCCACGAGAAGCTGAAGGAGCTGTCGGCGGGCGCGCGGCTGGTCGTACGGACCGGGGAGGCACGGCCGTACGCGAACGTGCTGCTGCGGTGTGGGGTGTTCTTCTGATCCAGAGTGCGTCGAACGGCTCTGGGGTGCGCTGATCAGCGCCGACGTGTTTCGAGGGGCCCGGTCCACTGGACCGGGCCCCTCGGCTTTCCCCTCCGTATCAAGACCCCCGCGATCCCCCCGGATCCCCCTCCGAGAAGTCCTGATGCCACGTACGACCCGCGAGGTGGGGGGAGGGTTGCACGGCGGTTCAGGAATTTTTCGGATCCGGGGATGCGATCTCGTCCGCGTAGAAGGAGGCGGGGTCGAAGTCCATCCCCGCGACGTGGCCCGCGAGTTCGAGGGACAGCACGCCATGGAGGCGGGTCCACCGGCGCGTGACAGCCGGGGATGGGTGTGCCGCGGACCAGGAAGTAGCGGTGGGGGTCGGCCAGGGGCCCAGGCACGCAGGGCGTGCGCCGGCGTGGCCACGAGGGCGTTCCTCTGTGGCGCTTCGAGGAGACCGGGGGCGGCGGGGTCCGTGTGCGGACCGAGGAGACCTGGACCGGCGCCCAGGTGGAGGCGGGACCTGCACGTGCCCACCGCGACGGCGGCGCTGGGCCAGGGGCCTCGAACGTGGCTGCGCGCTCTCAGGACCGAGGCCGAGGCGCGCGCCGGGAAACGGTGAGGCACCACGAGGGTGTTCGCGTTGTGTTCCGATGGTGTCACCGGCCCGGCAAGCGCGTTGCGGGTGCAACGCGTTGTGGGAGAGCATGTTCGAGACGTAGGTGACCCAGACACACGGGGGTGGACACGACGTGAAGTTCGACATGGGGGCGACGACCCTTGCGGAGCTCGGCAAGAGCACGCTCGGTTCGAGCGACGACCTCGGGACGCTGATCCAGCAGCTGATCAGCGCGGCGGAGCCGCTGGAGGGCAAGTTCAACGGCGCGGGCAAGGCGGCGTTCGACTCGTTCAAGAACCGCGCGGACGAGATCACCGCCGATCTGAACGGCTCGCTCGCCGCGATCCTGGGCGGTCAGTCGGGCATGGACAACGCGTTCGGCACCGGTGACGTGGAGTCCCAGGACAACGCCAACCAGAACATGGGCCTGGCCAACTTCGACGCGGCCCGCTTCGGCGCCCGATAAGCAGGAACGAGGGGGAAGTACTCATGGCTCAGAATCAGGACCGCCGTTCGTACGACACCGGGGCCTCCGGCGAGGTGCAGACCGCGCTCGGCACGATCGTGGCGCAGTTGGAGCGGGTGCTCGGCGACCGCGACGCCGCCGTCAAGGCCGCGATGACCGAGTTCCAGGCGGACGGTGTCTCGGACGACTACCACGGCAAGGAAGAGCGCTGGAAGAAGGCGGCAGGCGAGGTCCGCGAAATCATCCGTCTGGTCCGTACCACGCTCGAACAGAACGACGGCACGGCCCAGTCCACGCTGGCGAGGGCCCGCGCGGCGGTCGACCAGATCGGCTGACGGGACGGCTCTGAGAGAGAAGCGAACGGGGTTCCGTAGCCGTGGCAGCGCAGGATTACGACAGCCAGTTGCTGGAGTCGGTGTCGGTGCGGCGTCGACGGCTGCGGGACGCCCTGCTGTTCGGGGCGCAGCGGCAGCGGCGCTCGGTGGACGAACGGATCGGGAAGGTCTTCGCCGGGATCGTCATCGCGGCGGTGTTGTGCGCGGGATGTGTGGGGTGGTCGTTCGTGTCGAACCGCATCATCGGGAAGAGCCCGTACGGGAGTTCGGTGCAGCCGTCGGTCACGCCGTCCCCCTCGGTTTCCACAAGCGTCTCCCCAGCTGCTTCCACACCGGCGTCCCCACCGGTTTCCACAGCCCCGACCAGCACTTCTCCCCGGTGATAGGTTCGAAAGCGTGATGTCTACGGGGACGTTGGGGCAGGCCACGGGTGGTGCGCGGACGGCGCTCAGCCGGGTCACGCTGGTGGGTGAGCGGCGGCGGGTGGACCTCGTGCTGCCGTCGCGGGAACCGGTCGGACTGCTGCTGCCGGAGATCATGCGGCTGCTCGACGACCAGGTGGGCGGGCAGCCCGAGTTGCGGCATCTCGTCACGGCGGACGGTTCCGCGCTGGCCCACGACAGCACCCTGGAGACGGCCGGGATACCGGACGGCGCCGTGCTGCGGCTCGTCCGGGCCGAGGACGCGCCGTCGGCACCCGTCGTGCACGACGTCACGGACGAGGCGGCCGAGGACCTCGACGCCCGTGGCCTGCGCTGGGGGCCGGCCGCGCGCCGGGTCACCGCCGGGCTCGCCACGGCCGGCTGGGCCGTGGCCGCCGGAGTGTTCGCACGGGACGCCTACCAGCCCGGGGTCGTCGCCGGAGCGCTCCTCGGAGTCGCGCTGGTGGCGGCGCTCACGGGTGCGCTGCTGGGGCGGGCCGGGAAGCGGGGACTGGCCACGACGCTGATCTCGACGGCCGGTGCGCTGGGGCTGCTGGGCGCGTCGACGTCGGCGGAGGCTCAGCGGTGGGCCGGGATGCCGCAGGTCGCGGCCATGGCCGCGGCCGGGGTCTGCACGCTCGTCCTGCTCGGACTGTTCACGCCGCTCGGGCGGGGTGGGCTGGTCGGGGCGGGGGCGCTGGCCGGAGTCTCGGTGTGCTGGCTGGGAGTCGCCGCGGCGGTGTCGGGCACGGTGTCGCTGTCGGCGCCGGAGCAGGCCGAGGTGGGGGCCGTGCTGGCGGTGGTCTCCGTGGTCGTGCTCGGGCTGCTGCCCCGGCTGGCGCTGATGGCGTCGGGGCTCTCCGGGCTCGACGACCGGCGTTCCGGGGGTGCCTCCGTGAGCCGTTTCCAGGTGTCGGCGGCGCTCACCGCGACCCACCGGGGCCTGGCGCTGGCGACGGTCACGATGGCCGTGTCGGCGACCGCGGCCGGGGTGTTCGCCCTCCGGGCCCCCACCAAGTGGACCGTGCTGCTGGCCGTCGTCACCATGGTCGTCCTCGCGCTGCGCGCGCGGGCGTTCCCGCTGGTCGCCGAGGTCGTGGTGCTGCTCGGTGCGGCAGCCGTGCTCGCCGTGCGGCTGGTGTCGGCGTGGCTGGACCACTCCGGCGGGGCGGCCGGTCCGCTCGCCGCCCTCGTCCTGCTCGCCGCCCTGCCGCTGCTGGTGCTCGCCGTGCAGCCGGCCGAGCATGTGCGCGTACGACTCCGGCGCTTCGGCGACACCCTCGAATCGATCGGCGTCATCACCCTGTTCCCGCTGCTCATCGGGGTGTTCGGCGTGTACGGACGACTGCTCGACACGTTCGCTTAGGAGCTGGGGGCCGCACATGGCGCAGGCAGGGGACTGGCAGCGGGATGTGCTGCGCGAGCTGGGGCAGGACGCGGCCACCGGCAGCGACGAGGCGACCCCCGGCCCACCACAGCCACCGGCCCGCCGGGCCGAGCCGACCTTGAGGTTGGTGCGGTCGGTACCCACGGATGCCTCGGAACAGGGGGCTGGGGACGGTCCGTTCGCGGGCTCGGCACCGGCCGCACATGCCCAAGGCGCACCGGTCCAGGGCGCACCGGCCCAGGACGCCCCCGCCGGGCAGTCACCGGCGCCGGGGGCTCCGCCCGTACACCTGCCGGTGCAAGCAGCGGCTTTCGCGCAGCCGGCGGTGCAGCCGGTGCCCGGCGCGCGGTCGGCGGTGCCGGAAGCACCCTTCGCGCAGCCTCCTGGACAGCCGATGCCCGGTGCGCAGCCGCCGGTACAGGCAACATCCTCCGCACAGCCGCCGGTACAGCCCATGCCCGGCGCACGACCTCCCGTGCAGCCGCTGCCCGGTGCGCATCCGCCGGTGGAACCGATGCCCGGCGCGCAGCCCGGCGTAGGGCCGGTCGTGCCGCACGCCCCCGCTGTGGTTCCTCGGACGGGGCTCCCCCAGGCGGCCGCGCCGTCGGCCGGTCCGGCCGGTGAGTCGGGGTGGGCCGTCGGCGCGGCTCAGCCGGGAGCGGCCGGTGACGCGGCTCGGCCCGGGCTGCCCGGTGGCGTCGTCGGGACGGGCCACTCCGGTGTCCCGGCCGGGCACGGACACCCCGGCGGAGAGTTCCCCTTCGCCTCCGGACCGGTCGAGGCCGCACACCCCGGCGGCGAGCCCCACCCGGCGCCCGGGACCTCCCCGGCGCCCGCCCCCTCCCCGGCCCCCGGCGCCTCCTCCACCGCCCCCGCCCCCCGAGGCCCCCACACCCCCCAGACGCCTCTGCACGCCCCTGAGTCCGTGCCCACCGTCGATCCTCGGCTGGCCCATGCGCTCGGGCGGCCCCAGCACGGGGAGTCCGTCGCTCGGCGGACGGGGCGGTCGATCCGGAAGCTGGCGGGGTCGGCCGCGCAGGACGTGGCCGAGGAGACGCGGATCGCACGAGAGTTGCAGCAGCCGGTGACGACCGGGCGGGTCATCGCGGTGACGTCGATCCGGGGCGGGGTCGGGAAGTCGACGATGGCCGCGCTGCTGGGACGGACGTTCAACCACTACCGGCACGACCCGGTGCTGACGCTGGAGGCCGACGCGGCGCTGGGCACGCTGCCGGTGCGGATGGGCGCCGACTCGGTGCGCTGGGCGGCGGCCGACCTCGCGCGGATCCTCAACCCGGCCATGCAGCTCACCGATGTCACCGGCTACCTCGTGCCCGTGTCCGACGGCGGCTGGCTGCTGCCCGCCAGCCAGGGCCGCGTCGGTGCCCCGCTGGACATCCGTACGTACCGCACGGTGACCCTCGCGCTGCGCCGCTACTTCGCGGTGACCGTGGTGGACTGCGAGACCCTGCCGGGCGAGGTGGCCCGTACGGCGATGGACACCGCCCACGCGCGGGTGGTCGTGGCGCCGATGACCGCCGAGGGCGTCAACGGCACCCGCCAGGTCCTGGACTGGCTGGGCCAGTTGCCGCACTCCGCGCTCTCCTCGACCGTCGTCGCGCTGACCGCCAACTCCCCCGACGTCACGCTGGACCGCGCCACGGCCGTCGCCCATCTCAAGGAGTCCGGCGTCCATGTCGTCACCGTCCCCTACGACCGCCATCTCGCCCAGGGCGGCCCGATCCGCACCGCCCTGCTGGGCCAGGAGACCCGCGCGGCGGCGATCACGCTGGCGGCGGAGGCGATGACCCGCGCGGTGAGGATGCGATGAGCGACCACCGCCACAGGCAGAGCCACCGCCACGGCCACAGCAGCCACAGCAGCCACAGCCACCACCGACGCACCGACCACCGGCATGGAGAAGAAGGGGTCCGTTCGTGACCCAGGAGTTGATTCACCGGCCCGCTCGGAGCACCCGGCCGCTCGGCGCCGCCGGGGCCCGGACCATCGAGCCGCCGCCGAACCTCCCGGAGGGCAAGGCGGGGACGGCTGCCACGGCGCTGCTGCCGATGGCGGGGGTCATGGGCTCGGTCGTGATGATGACCGTGATCCGCAACAGCCAGTTCGCGGCGCTCGGCGCGATCGTGCTGGTGTTCGCGCTGCTCGGCGCGGTCGCCCTCTTCCTCTCCCAGCGCGGCAAGGCCCAGCGCACCCGGCGCACGCAGCGGGAGCGGTATCTGGAGTATCTGGAGGAGCTGCGCGAGGAGTTCGGGGAGCGGGAACGGGAGCGGCGGGCGCTCGCGCGGGTGCTGAATCCGCCTCCGGAGGCGCTGTACGACCTGGTGCGCGACCCCGCCCGGCTCTGGGAGCGGCGGCGGCAGGACGCGGACTTCCTGCGGGTGCGCGTCGGCACCGGTGACGTACCCGTGGCGGATCTGGCCATCGGGCAGAACCAGGGCGGGGTGCTGACCCCGCCGGACCCGTTCATGCTGAACGAGGCGCGGGCGCTGCTGGCCCGCTACTCGGTCGCCAACGACTGCCCGATCACCGTGCCGTTGGACCGCGCGGGCAACGTCAGCGTGGTCGGTGACCGGGAGGGCGTGCTGCGGGTGGCGCGCGCGCTCCTCGTCCAGGTCGCCGTCTCGCACGCGCCCGACGACGTGGCCGTGGCGCTCGGCGTGCCGGGCGAACGGCTGGCGGACTGGGAGTGGGCCAAGTGGCTGCCCCATGTGCTGGACTCGCAGGAGCACGACGGTCCGGTGGCGGCCCGCCGGATCGCGCCGAGCCTGCCGCAGCTGGCCCGCCACTTCCGGCACGAGCTGGGCCGGCGCGCGTCGTACGCGGCGGAGGTGCGCCGGGGGCTCGCCGACCGCAAGGCGCTCAGGCTGGCGTCCCGCATGCTCGTCGTCAGCGACGAGTACGGGGAGACGGCCGCCGAACTGCCGCGCCCCGACGCGGCGGTGGGGCTCGCCGACATGGGTGTCACCGTGCTGCACCTGCTCGCGGAGCAGGTGCACGAGCCCGATCACGTGTCGGTGCGGATCACCGTGCGGGGCGACCGGGTCGTGGTGGAGGACCTGCGCGATCCGGACCCCTCGGCGATCACGGCGCCCACCGCCGTCCCGCCCGCGCACGGCACCTGCGACCAGGTCACCGCCGCCGGTGCCGAGGGCCTCGCCCGGCTGCTCGCGCCGCTCAGGCTGTCCGCCGAGTCGGCCGCCGAGGGCACCCCGGTCACCGGCCCTGTCGACTTCCCGGGCCTGCTCGGTGTCGACGACCCGGCCGTGCTGAACCTGCACGACCTGTGGGCGCCGCGCGGTGAGCGGGAGTTCCTGCGGGTGCCCATCGGAGTGACGGACCGTCATGAGCCGGTGCTGCTGGACCTCAAGGAGTCCTCGGAGCTGGGCATGGGCCCGCACGGACTGTGCGTCGGCGCGACCGGCTCGGGCAAGAGCGAACTGCTGCGCACCCTCGTGCTGGCGCTGGCCGCGACCCACTCCCCCGAGGATCTGGCCCTCGTCCTGGTCGACTACAAGGGCGGCGCGACCTTCGCCCCGTTCACCGAACTCCCGCACGTGGCCGGGGTGATCACCAACCTGGAGAACCAGGCGGGGCTCGTCGAGCGCGTGCACTCCAGCCTGGCGGGCGAGGTCAAGCGGCGGCAGCAGGTGCTGAAGGACGCGGGGAACGTGGCCGACATCGGGCACTACGCCGCGCTGCGCGCCACCCGGCGGCCCGACCTGGAACCGCTCCCGCACCTCTTCGTGGTGATCGACGAGTTCGGTGAACTCCTCACCGCCAAGCCGGACTTCATCGACCTGTTCCTCTCCATCGGGCGGATCGGCCGCTCCATCGGCGTCCACCTCCTGCTCTCCAGCCAGCGCATCGAGGGCGGCAAGCTGAAAGGGCTCGACACCTATCTGTCGTACCGGCTGGGGCTGCGCACCTTCTCCGCCGACGAGTCGCGGACCGTCCTCGACACCACCGACGCCTTCCATCTGCCGCCGCTGCCGGGCTTCGGTTATCTGAAGGTGGACACCTCGACGTACGAACGGTTCAAGGCGGGGTACGTGTCGGGCGCGTACCGGGGTCCGGCACTGGTGGCGCAGGCGGACGACACCCCGCTGGCCTGGCCGTATCCGATGTACAACACGCTCGACAGCACGCCCGCCACCAGTGAGGTCGTCGACGAGCCGAAGGCGACGAAGCGGGAGACCGGGCCCACGGTGATGTCGGTGATGGTGGACCAACTGGCCGCCGCCGCACGGCCGGTGCGGCGGATCTGGCTGCCACCGCTGCCGGACGCGATCACGCTGGACGCGGCGGCCGGACCCGTGCGGGTGGACGAGCGGGGGCTGCGGCTGGCCCCCACCACCGGCCCGTTGCGGGTGCCGCTCGGGGTGCTGGACGATCCGGCGAAGCAGTGGCAGGGGCACTGGGTGCTCGACCTGACGGTCGCGGGCGGTCACGCGGCGGTGATCGGCGGCCCCCAGTCCGGCAAGACGACGCTGCTGCGGACGCTCGCGCTGTCGCTGGCCACGACCCACACGCCCGCCGAGGTCGGCATCTACGGACTGGACCTGGTGGGTGGCGGGCTGTCCGCGCTCACCGGGCTGCCGCACGTCGGCGGGATCGCGGGGCGGGCCGACCGGGAGCGGGCAGCGCGGACGGTCGCCGAGGTGCGGACGATGCTGATCGAGCGGGAGGAACTGTTCCGCGAGCACGGGATCGACTCCGTCGACCAGCTGCGGCAGCTGCGTCGGCAGGGCAGGCTGCGGGAGCTGGGGTCGACGGACATCGTCCTCCTCATCGACGGATTCGGCGCGCTGCGCGACGAGTTCGCCGAGCTGGACGACACGGTCGTGGAACTGCTCAAGCGCGGCGGCGGCTACGGCATCCATGTCGTCGGGGGCATGCTGCGCTGGAACGACGTACGGATCGCGACGCAGTCGATGTTCGGGACGCGGGTGGAGCTGCGGCTCAACGACCCGAGCGATTCGAGCGTGGACCGCAAGCTCTCCGAGACGCTGTCGCCGGACACCCCCGGGCGCGTCCTGACCGACGGCAAGCTGTTCGCGCAGGCGGCCCTCCCCCGGCTCGACGGACGGCCCTCGACGGGTGATCTCGGTCCGGCGCTGGAGGACGCGGCCCGCACGATCCGCTCCACCTGGCACGGTGAACTGGCCGCGCCCGTCAGAGTGTTGCCGACCCGGCTGGCGGCGGACCGGCTGCCGTCGGTGATGGCCGAGCCGCACCGGGTGCCGATCGGGGTGGACCAGGACGCCCTCGCGCCCGCCCTGCTGGACCTGTTCGGCTCGGACCAGCATCTGCTGGTCCTGGGCGACAACGAGTGCGGCAAGACGAACCTGCTGAAGCTGGTCGCGGCGCGCCTCGTGGAGCGGTACTCGGACGAGGAGCTGGTCTTCGGGGTGTTCGACCCGAGGCGTGGGCTGCGGGGCGTGATCCCGGAGCCGTACCGGGGCGGGTACGCGCACAACGCGAAGCTCGCGGCGGGGCTGTCCAGCGGGATCGCGAGCGAGCTGGAGAAGCGGATGCCGGAGAGCGCCGATCCGGACGCGCTGACGGACGAGCCCGCGTTCAAGGGCCCGCGGATCGTGATCCTGGTCGACGACTACGACATCCTCACCACCGCCGGGCAGCAGCCGCTGGCCCCGTTCCTGCCGTACGTGTCGTCGGCGCAGGACATCGGCCTGCACTTCGTGATCACCCGCCGGGTGGCGGGCGCCTCCCGGGCGATGTACGAGCCGCTGCTGCAGACCCTCCGCGAGACCGGCACGGCCGCGCTGCTGATGACCGGCGAGCGGAGCGAGGGCCAGCTCTTCCCCAGCCTGTACGCCTCGGCGCAGCCGACCGGGCGGGGCACGCTGGCCCGCCGGGGCCGGCCCCACCAGCTGATCCAGACCGCACTCGACAGCACCGCACTCGACAGCGAGGAGGGCGACCGCCCGTGACCAAGGACGTCATCGCCCTCACCCCGAGGATGCCCGACGTGTGGGCGCTCATGACGAGTCTGTACGCCGGCGGCTCCGACCTGGACCTGTCGGCGGCGGCCGAGGGCGCGGTCGTCCAGTTGCACGGCCCCGGTGGCCGCCCGCTGGTGTCCGTGGAGTCGCCGGTGCTGGTGCAGGTGCCCGGTGAGGCGGAGCGGCTGCTCGGGCAGAGCGCGGCGACCCCGTACTGGTGGACGGAGGCGCGGGCGTCCACGGCCGTCCCGGAGGCGGAGCGGCTCGCGGGGGTGGTGTGCGGGCGGCTCAACGCCCTGCTGGGCGGCTCGACCTGGCCTCCCGGGGCGGCGAGCACCACGGTGGTCGACGTGTCCGCCGTGCCCTCGGCGGGGTCGGGACAGCCCGCCGTGGACGTGGTGACGGAGAACGCGGCCGTCGTCCTCATCGACCGGCCGGTGGTGGCGCTGACGAGCTGGCTGGCGGAGATCATGCGGACGGCGGTGGTGTCGCGGCGGTCCCTGCAGATCGTCACGCCGCGCGGCGTGCGCCTGACCCCGGCCGCCCGTACGACGCTGGCGCGCGTCCCCAACCGCTGGGTCGTCCAGGACCCGGAGTGCGGGTACTACGACGGGTTGTCGGGGGCGGTGCTGCGCTGGCGGGACGGCGCGTTCTCGCCCGCGTTCGCGGAGGACGGGACGGCGGCGGTGGCCCCCGCGTTCACGCGCCCGGCGGCCGGCACGTCGGACGCGGCACCGGAGGGCACGTCGGAGGGCACGTCGGAGGGCGAGGCCGGCGAGGTGCCCGGCCGGCAGTTGATCGTCGCTCTCCGTACGGTGCACCGGGCCGACGAGCACCTGCTGCTGGGCGGCGGCACGGAGGCGGCCTGGAAGGCGCTGACGGGCACGGCGCCCGCGGGCTGGGGCACGGCCGAGCCGGTCAACCTCCCGTGGTCGCCACGGCAGTTGACCGATCTGGCCCGGGAACGGGCGCCCGAGCCCACCCAGCTGCTCGTGGTCGGCACACCGGACCGGCCGGCGATGGCGACGGTCCGGGTGACCCGGACGACGAAGGGCGTGGAGGAGGACACGGTCCTCACGATCGGCTACGCGGCCGACGAGCACCCGCCGCTGGACCGGATCGAGGCGCTGGCCGACACCCTGGTCCGGGAGCACGGCCTGCGGACCATGCTGACCTCGGTGCGCGCGGCCCGCGCCGACCTGACGACCGCGCCCCGGCTGGAGGGGCCGCCGCTGCCCGTGGCCTTCACGCTCGGCCCGGACGACGTGCACACCATCGGCCTGGACCGCGCGCGCCGGCCTCCGGTCGAGGTCCGCCCGAAGCACCTCGGCCCGACGCCCCGCCCCGCGCTGCACTACCCCCTCGGGGACGGCACGGACCCCGAGGCCTGGGGACGACTCCAGCAGCTCACGGCGCATCTCAAGGGCGATCATTCCCGGCCATCCACCCCAGCTCGACAGGGGTGACTCGCGTCACTAACACAACGACCAATACGAGCAGTACGAGCTCTGACGGGTGAAGGATTTACCGGCCTGACCTGGGTCCCTAACCTCCCGGCAACAGCTGCCAGCAGGCACGCGCCAGGAGGAGAACCATGGCCAGATCCAGCCACATCGGCGCCGGGTACACCGTCGGCCCCGTCATCGGAGCGGCATCCGCGTACCGGCGTCCCGTCCGCCGTCCCCTCACGGCGGCGTTCGCCGCGACCCTCGCGCTCGGCACCCTGGCCGCCTGCGGCGGTGGTGACACCGACGCGCCGAAGGTGGCGGAGAACAAGATCTCGGCGGGCCAGGTGCCGGACTACTACCCGGCCGACTACGCGGACCTGATCGAGGCGGCGCGGAAGGAGGGCGGCAAGCTCACCGTCTACTCCAACCTCGGCGACGAGAACATGGCGCCGATCGTCCGGGACTTCAAGAAGAAGTACGACTTCATCAAGACCGTCTCCGTCAACGAGCTGGACAGCGACGAGCTGTTCCAGAAGACCCTGTCGGAGAACGCCGCCGGTTCCTCCCCGGCGGATGTGCTGATCTCCAGCGCGGCGACCGCGTGGTCGGACTTCTCGGCCCGCGAGGACACGGTCCTGGAGTACAAGTCGCCGGAGCTGAAGGAGCTGGGCGAGAGCGCCGAGCTGCTGCCGAGCGTGTACTCGCTGTCGCAGGACCCGATGACGATCGCCTACAACACGTCGCTGATGGAGACCCCGCCGACCACACTGACGGACTTCGCGAAGATCGTGACGGGGGACGAGGCCAAGTACAAGAACAAGGTGACGGTCCGCGACCCGGAGGGCTCGTTCGGCTTCACCGTCACGCGGGCGCTCACCGAGGGCAACCCGGAGGCGTGGAAGGACCTGGAGAAGATCCTTCCGCTGACCCGCCCGGAGACCTCCTCCGGTACCCAGCTGGAGAAGATCGTCGCCGGTGAGTACACGGCCGGCTTCCTGATCAGCGCCTCCCCCGCGTACCCCGTGGTGGAAGACAGCGCGGGTCTTGTGAAGATCGTCTTCCCGAAGGACGGCACGGTCGTCCTGCCGCGCGGCATGGGCATCGCCGCCGAGGCGCCGCACCCGGCGACCTCGAAGCTCTTCATGGACTTCGCCCTCTCCGAGGAGGGGCAGCGCGCGGTCGCCGAGGGCGGTCTGGCCTCGTACCGCGACGGCGTGAAGGGCGAGGGCCTGCACACCTACCAGGAGGTCGTGGACGCCGTCGGCGAGGAGAACATCATCCACGTCGAGTACGAGGCGGTCTCCAAGGACGACTCCGAGGCCTGGCTGGAGCGCTTCGACGGACTGCGCAAGTAGGCACGCGAGCAGGCACCGTCCAGGGACGATCGGAGTCAGAACAGATGTCAACCCTCACCCAGCCGCCGCGCACACCGGCGGACGAGTCACCCGCGGAGACGTTCCGACCACCGCGCTACCGCCGCCCCCTCGGCATCGGACGGGACACGGTCGTCCAGTACGGGGTCCTGGCGTTCCTCGCCGTGCTGGTGCTGGCCCCGATCGTCCCGACGCTCTACCAGAGCATCCGCAACCGCCCGCTCTACGAGGCGGGCGGGGCGTTCACCCTCCGCGGCTACACCGACCTCTTCACCAAGGCGGGCTTCGGTGAAGTAGCCCTGAACACCCTGCTGTTCGCCTCGCTGACGACGATCCTCAGCCTGGCGATCGCCATCCCGATGGCGATCGTGGTGGTCCGCACGAAGCTGCCGGGCGGGCGGCTGATCGCCCTCGCCATGCAGTGGCCGTTCTTCATCTCGTCGCTGATCCTGGGCTTCGGCTGGATCATCATGTACGGTCCGGCCGGGTTCGTCAGCGTCAAGGTGCAGCAGCTCTTCGGCTCGGTGCCGTGGAACCTGTACTCGATCCCCGGCATGGCGCTCACCGAGGCCGTGGCGCTCGCCCCGATCGCGTACGTCTTCTGCGCCAACGCGCTGCGGCAGTCGGACGCCTCGCTGGAGTCCGCCGCGCAGGTCTGCGGGGCCGGCCCCTTCCGGATCCTCGCCCAGGTGGTCGTGCCGCTGCTGCGCCCGCCGATCGTGTACTCGGCGATCCTCGTCTTCTCCGTCTCCATCGAGACGCTGAGCGTGCCGCTGCTGTACGGCCAGCCGGTCAGCATCGACGTCTTCTCAACTTTCCTCTACCACAACGGACTTCAGTCGGTGGACCCCGACTACACGATGCTGGGCGCGGCCTCCACGGTCATCCTCGTGGTCACGCTGAGCCTGGTTGCCGTCCAGGCGAAGCTGCTGAAGGACGCGGCGCGGTTCGTGTCCGTACGCGGCAAGGTCACCCGGCCGCGCAAGCTCGACCTGGGCTGGCTGAAGTGGGTCAGCATCGCGTGCATCTGGTTCTACGTGATCGTGGGCGCCCTCGTCCCGATCGCCGGCCTGGTGATGCGGTCCTTCACGCTCGTGTTCACGCCGCTTCAGTCGCCGTTCAGGACGGTCACGACGAAGAACTACGAGATCGTCTTCGACTCCGACAACTACGTGCAGTCGCTGTACAACAGCATGATCGTGGCCGGTGTGGGCTCGGTGGTGGTGTCCGCCCTCGCCGTGTTCGCGGTGATGGTGGCCCGGCGGTCCACGTTCCGCTTCGGCCGGGCGGTGGAGTATCTGGCGCTCATCCCGCAGTCCCTGCCCGGCATCATCATCGGTATCGGCTTCTTCTGGGCCTTCGCGCTCGCCCCGTTCGGGATGGGCTCGGTGCTCCAGGGCACGATCTACGCCGTCATCATCGCCTTCGGCATGCGGGCCCTGCCCAGCGCGTTCGGCTCGGTCGCCCCGGCGATCATGCAGATCGGCGGTGAGCTGGACAACGCGGCCCGGGTCTCCGGCGCCGACTGGCTGATGACGTTCTTCCGCGTCCTGCGGGCCTTGATCACGCCGGCGTTCGCCGGAGCGCTCGTCCTCACCTTCGTGATCATGCTCAAGGAGTACTCCCCGGCCGTCTTCCTCTCCTCGGCCGACAACAACATCCTCGGCACCACCATGCTCAGTCTCTGGACGCAGGGCAGGGCCGGATCCGTCGCCGCGCTGGCCACCCTCCAGATCGGCATCACCGCGGTCTTCGTCGCACTCGCTGGACTGCTCATGAAGGGAAAGCACCATGCCTGAGGTGACCGTCAAGAACCTCGCCAAGACGTTCGGCGACAACTCCGTCCTGCGGGACGTCACCTTCACCATCAAGGACGGCGAGTTCTTCACGCTGCTCGGCGCGAGCGGCTGCGGCAAGTCGACGACGCTGAACTGCATCGCGGGTCTGGAGCAGCCGACGGAGGGCTCGATCGCGGTGGGCGGACGGACGTTCGTGGACGCCGGGGCGGGGGTCTTCCTCCCTCCGGAGGAGCGCAACCTCGGCATGGTCTTCCAGTCGTACGCGCTGTGGCCGCACATGACCATCGCGAAGAACCTGGCGCTCCCCCTCAACATCCGCAAGGTTCCCAAGGACAAGCAGAAGAAGCTGATCCACGACGCCCTGGACAAGGTGGGCCTGGCCGCGCTGAGCGGCCGCTACCCGCACCAGCTCTCGGGCGGCCAGCAGCAGCGCGTCGCCCTGGCACGGGCGTTGGTCTACTCCCCCACGGTCCTGCTCCTCGACGAGCCCCTCTCCAACCTGGACGCCAAGCTCCGCGAGCAGGCCCGCGCCTGGCTGAAGCGGCTCCAGGAGGAGCTGGGCATCACCACCGTCTACGTCACCCACGACCAGGACGAGGCACTCGCGCTCAGCGACCGGATCGCCGTCATGGAGGGCGGCAACATGATCCAGATCGGCACGCCGCACGAGATCTACGAGAAGCCGGCCGCGCCCGCCGTCGCCGCGTTCGTCGGCCGCTGCAACTTCCTCACCGGAAAGGTGGTGAGCGTGGACGGCACCCGGCACACCGTGCTCCTCGACGCCAGCGGGGAGGTCGTACGCGTCGACAGCGACCGGCGCGTCCCGACGGGCGACTCGGTCACGGTCGCGGTCCGCCCCGAGCGCCTGGAGGTCGTGGCGTCGACGGACACGCCGGCGGGCGTCAACCGCCTCGACACCCAGGTCATCACCAGCTCCTACGTCGGCTCCCGCTACGAGTACGACGTCCGCCTCGGCGACCAGGTGGTCCAGGTCCTGAGCGCCAACGGCGGCCTGGCGGGCGAGGTGGCCCTGGTCTTCGACCCGGGGCACGCGCTGCTCTACGCGGACAAGGTCGAACTGCCGGAGGACCAGCGGGACTTGCTGACGGTGACGTCGTAGCCGACCCTCCGGGGGGGAGCCTACGAGTGGTGAGGGTGTCCCAGGCCCGCGTCCCGCGCGAGAGCCGCCGCCTCCGTGCGGGACCGGGCGTGCAGTTTCGCCAGGACGTCGCTGACCCGGTTGCGGATGGTCTTCTCGGACAGGGAGAGGCGGCGGGCGATGGACGCGTTGTCCAGGCCGCGGGAGATCAGGTCGAGGGTCTCGCGCTCGCGGTCGGTGAGGTGAGGAAAGGGGAGGGCGGACCGGGCGGCCGGTGGGGTGGCGAAGTGGGTCAGGACGCGCTGGGCGATCCGCGGGCCGAAGACCGCTTCGCCGCGGGCGACACCGAGCAGGGCGCGGTGGACGTCGGCGCCGTTCGACTCCTTGAGCAGGTAGCCCCGTGCGCCGACGCGCAGGGCGGCGAAGACCGAGTCCTCGTCCTCGTCCATGGTCAGGATGAGCACGGCGATCCCCGGATGGGCCGTGGTGATCCGGGCCGTGGCCTCCAGTCCGTTGACGTTCGGCATACGCAGGTCCATGAGCACGATCGTCGGCCGCAGCCGGTCGGCGGCGGTGACGGCTTCCGCGCCGTCGGACGCCTCACCGACGACCGTCACATCCGGGAGATCGGCGAGGACGGTGGCCATTCCGGCCCGGAAGACGGGATGGTCGTCGACGACGAGGACCGTGACCGGGACGGGGACGGGGGTGGGGGCGGAGTGGCTCACCTCTGCTCCCCCACCGGGAGGCCGGCCCGTACGAGGGTGCCTTCCCCGGGCGCGGTCGTCACCTCGAGGCGGCCTCCGACCTCGGCCGCGCGCTCCCTCATGCTGTGGAGTCCGACACCCGCCCTGTGCTTGGGCGGAATACCGCGCCCGTTGTCGCGGATCGACAGGATCAAGACGGTGTCCTCCATACGGGCAGTCAGTTCGAGGCGGCCGGCGGCGCTGTGCCTGACGGCGTTGGCGACCGCCTCGGCGGCGATGGCGTAGGCGGCGACCTCGACGGCGGCCGGCAGACTGTGGCAGGCGCCGTCGATGCTGCTGTGGCAGGCCGGTGTGTCGTATCCGGCCAGCAGTTCCCGCAGGGCGCCGGGCAACCCGAGCTGGTCGAGGACCGCGGGCCGGAGCCCTTGGACCACGGTGCGCAGATCGGTGACGGTGGAGCGAAGCCTGTCCCGAAGCGTCCTGACGCATTCGGCGAGATGAGGGTCGTCGATGCGCCGGGCGAGGGCGTCGAGCTGGAGGGCGGTGCCCGCCAGGGAGGGGCCGATGCCGTCGTGGAGGTCCGCGCGCAGCCGCCGCCTCTCCTCCTCGCGCACCGACAGGATGCGTGACCGGCTGCGGGCGATGTCCTCGACGAGACCGGCGGCATAGGCGAGTGTTCCGGCGCGGTCCGCGACCTCTTCGACCGCGGCCTGCTCCTTCGCCGTCCAGGGGTCGTTGACGCTTCGCCGCCCTACGCGCAGTACACCGAGCTCGCGACCCAGAGCCCGGCAGGGAAAGGACCGCCAGCCCGCGCCGGCCACCGGGCTGCCGGAGGCCGTCGCCACGGCGGGGCTCTCGAAGGCCGTGTAGGGCAGCCGCAGCGCGGACCGCAGGGCGTCGACGAGATGCTGCATGGCTTCCACGGGCTCGCCGGCCGGAGCGACCCGGCGGCCGACGTGGGCGACGACGGCGTACGGATCGTGGCGGTGCCCGAACAGCGTCCGGTCCACGGCCGCCTGGACGGTGCCGCGACCGTTGGCCGCGATCAGCGCGGTGAAGGCGATCAGGCAGGTCCCCGTCAGGGACCCGGGCGCGATCAGTCGCGCACCGGCGACGACCCCGGCGTACACCCCCAGGACGAGCGCGCTGAGGAGGGTGAAGACGATGGCGCGGCCGAGGACGAGCTCCACATCGAACAGTCCGTGCCGCAGCATGGCGACCGCCACGCTCGCGGGCGGGCCGAGCAGCCCGACCAGCATGACGAGGTCCCCGACCAGAGCCGGTTGCTCGACATCGTCCAGGAGGAGGGAGAAGAAGGAGAACACCATCAGCAGCCCGCCCAGCATCAGCCACTGCAGTTGGGCCCGTTCGGCGCCGGTCGCCGCTCGGGTACGCAGGACGAGGAGAACGGCGGCCGCGAGGGTACCGCCGAGCATGGTGGCCGCGGCGCAGGTGAACATCACGACGTGGAGCCACTCCCAGCCCGCGATCCCGAGAGGATTGGGGACACCGGGGACGGGGTCGGTGCCACTGGGCCGGAGCATCGTGGCCAGCGTCCCGATCCCGGCGACCGTGACGACGGCCCAGGCGCACGCCCGTCGCGGCGCCGTTTCCAGGCGGCCGTACGGGAAGAGCAAGGGCACCAGGGGTGTGGCGAACCAGTAGCCGACGAAGCCCCAGCAGCCGACCCAGGCCCCCACCTCCCAGCCGGGAAGGGGATCGGCGGCGACCAGACGGCTGTAACCGGCGTAGTAGGCCAGCAGGTGGTACGGCCCGATCATCGCGGGCAGCAGCATCAGCCAGCAGACGGGATTGCGCGGCCGGCCCCTGGCGACGACGGCGCCCACCAGCGGCCAGACCGTGCCGAGCACGAGGTCGGACCAGTACAGGGGTGTGACGACGATCCGTTCAGCCAGCCAGCCGTGCACAGGCACTGTCGCCACGCAGCCCGCCGTGCCCAGCCCCGCGATGCCGTACGCGGTGTGACGCAGTACCCGGTCCCTTCGGCTCACACCCACATGTTCCCGTAATGAGGGCCTTTACCGGGCGTGATCCGGCAAACCGTCCCGGTCGTACGGGACCCGGGTCCCTGGGCGGCGGGACCCGTCCCCCGCGACAGTCGGATCGGTAACGGACCGGCCCACACAGGGAGTTGACGCGTATGACCACCATCGATCCGGATGCCCGCCCGGGGCGCATGGCGCGAGAGGACGGCAACGGGAGGGCCAAGTGGCCCCTGTACGGGGTCGGAGCGGGCCTGTTCGGAGGAGTCGCCACGGTCCTGGCGGACGTCCGGGCCGGCACGGTCGAACGGACCCCCGTCGAGGCCTCGGTCCTGGACGACGTGAGCCGCTCCGTGGCGCATCTCGGGCTCGTCGCCGGGTTCCTGACGGTCTCCCTGCTCCTCGTACTGGCGGCGGCCTGGCGGCGTCAGGTCGAGCCGCGGGTGCCTTCCAGCACCGCCGCGTACGTGGTCAGCGGCGCCCTGACGGCCTCGGCCGCGGGACTGACCTACGGCTACGGATGGAAGGGCGCCCTGGCGATCTATCTGCCGGACGGTCTGAACGAGCGGTCCTTCGGCGACGACGGGCTGTTCGTCTACTTCATGCTCAACGACTTCGGCGGGTACATCGGCTGGCTCGGTGTCGTGGTCGCGGCCGGTGCGGTGGCCTGGATGGCGTTGCGCGAACGCACGATCTCACGGTGGATCGGCTGGTTCAGCGTCGTGCCCGTACTGGCGGTCGTCCTGTTCGCGGGCATCACCGGCCTTCCCGGCTTCCAGGGCGTCGTCGGCCCCGTATGGATGCTGGTCACCTTCCTCGGACTGGCATGGGGGCGCAGCGCGATCGTCCGCTGACACGACCCCGTACGACCTCGTACTTCAGGAGACCTTCATGCTGCCCCTCTCCCTTGCCGCCCGCCGCGGCGCCGTGTGTGCGGCGCTTCTCATAGCCGCGCTGCTGACCACGAGCGCCTGCGGGCCGGACTCCTCGCCGAACGACTCCGGAGACACTTCGACCTACGACTACACGGAGGAACCGACGGACGAGCCCACGGAGGAACCGACAGAGGATCCGACAGAGGGGTTCACGGAGGAACCGACGGAGGAACCGACCGATGAACGTACGGAGGAACCGACCGAAGAGCCGACCGAAGAGCCCACTGAGGAACCCACGGAGCTCATCGAGCCGGTCGAGGCGTCGGTGCCCGAGAGCGTCGTCGGTGTCTGGTGCGGCGGCAGCAACGCCGAAGGGCACTGGACGTATGAGTTCGCCAGTACCGGTGAGTTCATGGCGAGCAGGGGCAGCGCGGGGTTCTCGGGTGTTGTCGTCAGCGACGCCCAGACCATGACCTTCCACGTGCCGGGGGAGTCACCTTTCGTATCGTCCTGGGAAGTGGTTCAGGACCCCGTCCTGGGACCTCTCCTATTCCTCGACGGCTACAGCTACCTGCCCGGGAGCTGTAACTCCTAGCCGCCTGACCAGCGACAGCCAGCGCGGCAGGTCGATCTCGGCCAGGATCGTCTTGCCGGGCGGTCTGCGGTCCTGGACCTCCCAGCGGTCGGCCAGCGCGTCGACGAGCAGCAGGCCGCGCCCCTCCTCCGCGAGCGGGCGGGCCTGCCGTACAGTGCCGGGGCGTGGCGGCAGGCGTTCGGCTCGGGTGTCGGTGATCTCGATGCGGAGGGAGCCGGTGGGCAGCGAGAGGCGCAGTTCGAAGTCCCGGCCCGGGACGCGGCCGTGCGTCACCGCGTTGGCCGCCAGCTCCGCCACGACCACCGCCGCCCGCTCCGACTCCTCCGAGCCGTAGCGGATGCCCCAGGCGTGCAGCTGTTTCAGGGCCAGGTGTCTCGCCGAGCGGGCGCCCAGCGGGGTCGAGCTGAAGCGTCGTGCGAACGTCGGGGCCGTGAGCGTGTGTCGCGCGGCGGGCGGTGCGGTCATGTCGCCAATGTGGCCTGCGGAAAGGCCCGTTCGCCAGCACCGCGCCGCGTACGCTGCGTGAGCGTACGCGGTGACGCACTGGACGGTACTGGTGACGTGGCGTAACCATGGGCGTTGAACGGTGTGGTTCGGTGGGCGGGTGCGCGGGAGGTGGCCGGTGGTGGCCGACAGCGGCGGCGTGGTGGGGATCGGCGGGGGCGGCGAGCCGGAATCGTCCGACAGTCTGCGGACGTTCGGGGCGATGGTCCAGGCGCTGCGCGAGCACGCGGGGTTGAGCCGGGAGGAGTTGGCCGAGGTCATCGGTTACTCCAAGCACATGGTGGCTTCGGTGGAGCTGGGGCGGCGGATGCCGGACGCGGCGTTCGTGGAGGGGGTGGATCGGGCGCTGGGGAACACGGGGGCGCTGATCCGCGCGGCTCAGCATCTGGGGCGACAGCCGGGGTTGGCGGCTTGGTTCAGGAAGTGGGCGGGGCTGGAGGCGACGGCGATCACCCTGTACACGTATGAGTGCCGGTTGATCCCGGGGCTGTTGCAGACGGAGGCCTACGCGCGGACGCTGTTCAACCACCAACTGCCACCCCTGGGCGACGAACAGGTCGAGGCGCAGTGGGTGGCTCGCGCGGAGCGACAGCGGCTGTTGCGGGAGCGGCCGAACACCGAGTTCAGCTTCATCCTGGAGGAGGGGTTGTTCGTCCGGCGAACGGGAGGCGTCGAGACGACGCGGCAACTCATCGATCACGTCTTGGAGATCGCCGAGCTGCGGAACATCGAGATTCAAGTCATGCCGCAAGTGCGCGAGACTCACGCGGGGCTCGACGGCCCCATGCAACTGCTGGAGACCGCCGAAAACCGCTGGTACGGCTACTGCGAAGGGCAGCGAGGCGGCCTGCTCGTATCCGACGCGAAAGAGGTCAGCGTCCTGCACAAGCGGTATGCCAGGATGCGTGCACAGGCTCTTACCTCCGAAGACTCCCTGGGCCTGTTGCGGCAGATGCGAGGGGACCTATGAGCACCAACGACCTTGCCTGGTTCAAGTCGAGCCACAGCAGCGGCGGGGACGGCGACTGTGTCGAAGTAGCCGCCGCCCCCACTGCCATCCACGTCCGCGATTCGAAGAACGCGGACGGGCCTCAGCTCATCCTCTCCTCCGGCGCCTGGGCCGACTTCATCCCGTACGCCTCCCGAGGCTGATCCCGCGCCGGCGCATCCACCACACCAGCCCGCCTCCCACAGCGGCCAGCGCTGCCGCGAGCGCGGCGAAGAGGCCCACCGGGGTGTTCGAGCCGGTGTCCGCGAGGTCGCCGCCCGGCGGCTTCGGCTGGTCGCCAGGGGCGCCCGGGGTCGGGTCCTGTGACGGCGTCGGGTCCGGCTTGCCCGGGTCGTCGGTGGGATCGTCGCTCGGTGTCGGGTCGGGGTCCTGCGTCGGCGGCGGCTTCGGTGTGTCACCGCCGCCGGAGCCGGTCACCTTGCCGCCGCCGAGATAGAGCGTGTCGGTGTCCCGGTAGGACGTGTCGTCGGACTTCCGGGAGTTGACGGTGGTGTTGTCGAGGTCCCGGTTCTCGACGTTGAACTGCGTGCGGGTGATGTTCCGCTTGGGCTGCTTGGAGAAGTCCACACCGCCGACGATGTAGACCCGGACGCCCTGCGCGGTGTCCACGTCGTACGTGAACTCGCCCTCGGTGTAGATCTTCCGGTACTTGCGGAACAGCTCGTCCTTGTCCCAGTTCTGGTTCGGGGCGCGCAGCGGCCACGCCTCGACGTCGTCGCTGTTGATGATCGACCGGAAGTCGGTCGGGTTCTTCGCGTCCTGCTGGCGGATGTACTCGGCGGCGACCCGCGAGGTGTAGACGCGGCGCAGGTCGGCGTAGTGCGGGGCCGTGTTGATCTGCTTCTCGACCTCGGGGACGATCATCGAGTCGATGACCGCCTGGGCGGCCGCGATCTCGGCGTCGTTCGGGTCGCAGATCGGCTCGCCGGGCCCCTCGGTGACGGTCTCCTGCGCGGTCGACTTCAGGGCCAGCGGGGCGTCGAGGATGTAGATGCCGCCGTCCTGCTCGCGCACCTGCGCGGGCTTGGGCTCGATCCAGTTCCGCAGGCCCGGCATGCACGGGTTGCCGTTCTGTTTGGGCAGGGCCGCCCAGTACCGCCTGCCGAGATCGGTCTTGGGGTCCATGGCCTTGTAGAAGTCGTGCTTCATCTGAAGGTCGGCTTCGAGCAGGATGCGACCGGCGTCGGTGGAGGCGAACTTGGAGTCCATGACGCGGTCGGGCTCGTCCGGGTTGAGGTTGACCCAGAACTTGTCCGGCGTCAGCGCGAGCCAGGTGAACATCGCGTCGGAGGCGAGCTGCATCTTCGCCTCGCCGCCCCAGCCGGGGTTGGTGTCCGGGTCGGGCATCTGGTCGGCGCGCATGCTGTACTGCATGCCCTTGCCCTTGCCGAGGCCGCCGACGTAGCGCAGTTCGAGGCTGGTGAAGTCGATGCCGCCGGGGCCTCCCCTGGGGAGGGTGCCCCGGGTGTCGAGGCGACGGGCCTCGGCCTGGATCTGCTTGGCCTCCTCCAGGGTGCGGCCGGAGCCGAGGGCGCGCTGGTTGGCCGGGCCCCGGGTGCCGCAGCTGTTGGCGGAGGCGGCCATGGTCTGTGCGCCGCCGCCTGTCTGGCAGCCGGGGGCGAACCAGCGCTGGTGGTCGGAGTAACCCTTGATGGGGGTGGTCCTGGCGACCGGGTTGTAGAGGCGCTGGTTGCCGCGCACCTGGTTGGGCTTGCCGCGCTCGCGTTCGAGTTCGCGGTTGAAGTCGTCGATCGACGCCTGCTGGCCGGCGGTGAACTTCTTCGCGCCGGTGTAGCGGAAGGTGTGGTCCTTCAGCGAGCGGGCGACGACCCGGTCCTTGGCGAGCTGGTCGGCCCTCGGCTTGGAGTCCGACTTGAACTCGTTGAACTCCTTGGTGCGCCTGTTGTAGGCGTCGTAGCGGCGTTCGCCGACCTTGTTGCCCTCGGCGTCGAACAGCTCGACGTAGACCTCGCAGAGCCAGTCGGGGCCGATGAGCTTGTAGTCCCGGACGAGTTTCGCCTCGAAGCCGGCGCCCTTGCGCAGGTTGGTCTGGTTACGGATGTAGATCTTGTCGAACCACTGCTTGAACGGCTTCTTCTTGCCGGTGTTCAGCCACCGGGCGTAGATCTCCATGGCGCGGTCGGCGGGCTTGCCGGAGGCGTCGGCGATCTTCCGCCAGGCCTTGTAGTTCTTCTCCGTGTCGCCCGGGACCTGGGAACGGGCCTTCGCCTCCTCCTCCGGCGTGGGCGTCGTGAGCCCGTCGTACGCCTGGCCGGGGAGGTCGAACTCGAAGTTCGTCGGCAGGTTGTCGGCCTTGTGGAAGTTGCCGAGCGGGCTGTTGGGGAGCCCGGAGTTCGCCGGGGTCCTGGTGGCGGGCGGCAGGCCGTTGCGGACGTCGCAGCGGCGCTTGTCGTAGCCGGGCTTGAGTTTGGCGGAGACGGCCGGTCCGGCGGCGGCGGTGTCGTCGACGGGTATGCCGGGCAGGCCGGTCAGGGTGACGGCGGCGGCCAGCCCCGCGGCGGCCGTGAAGCGTGCTGTGAGCCGCCACCGTCTGGGTATCTGGAGAGCTCGATTAAAGATGACGTCTTCCCTCGTTGTGGGGGGCACTGAGGGGGTGTGGGTGGCGCGCGAGGCCCCCGTGACGTGTACGCGCCGCGGCTCACCATAGAGCTGTAAGTCGGCGTAATCAGGGGATTGTTGGCGTTGAACGGCGTTGGTGGTGTTGTCAACGGAGCATCAATTGTGAGCAAGAAGTGGGCAGTTGATGTCGCCCACTGGCTCCGTCGGCCAAAGCGCGCCTCGTCAGGGACGTTCCCTCCGCCCGGCGAGCGGCTGCGCCGGGCGCCACAGGGGCCTCACAGGACTCTCACACGACCCGGCGGCCGTTGGACGTCTGGAGCGAGCCGAGGAACTCGATCGCCCGGCGGGTCAGGAGCGCGGCGGCGGCAGGGTCGTGGAAGGGCAGCGAGGCGTCCGCGAACAGGTGCTGGTCGCCGGGGTTGGAACTGCTCGCCAGGGATCGCGGATAAAGCCGGTTTAGCTCGATCGTGTGATGGTCGGCTCGCGGGCTTGTGGTGGTGTGGGCCGGTCGGGGTAGCGTCATCAGCGCGATCTGGGACGCCGGGTGCGGTGCCAGCGTGCGGGGCCCCTGCTCCACCAGCGAGATGGTTCAGGGCCTCCCCGTCGCCTCTGGCCGTAGCCACATGGCCAGGTCGTACAGGGAACTGGCCTCCCGGGACCGGACCATGCACGCGATGTGTGTCGCCGCCCCGGGGCTGAGTACGCCGGGGACCAGTGCGCCCAAGACCGTTCGGGGCGTGCCAGTGCGCGGACTCACTCCCGCTCACTGCCCAGGAACGGTAGAGGAACAGCTCCGCGTCGGCGCGAGCTGAGACGAGGTCGCGGGCGGCGTCGATGTCCTCGGCGAAGAACGGGTCGGCCTCCTTGGCGTGCACCTGCACCGGCACCCCGTCGGGCCACGCGGCGCCGAACTCCGAGACGGGGATGCAGGCGTCGAACAGGAGCGCGCCCCGCGCGCCCGCCCGCGTCTGCGCCAGTTTCTGCGCGGGCACCACGCCGAGCGAGAACCCCGCGTACACGGCGTCCCGCGGCAGCGGTTCTGCCGCGCGGACACCGCGCTCGGTGATCTCGCCGAACCCGACCTGCCGCACGTAACCCATGCCCTCCTCGACGGAGCCGAACGTGCGCCCCTCGAAGAGGTCGGGTGTGTGCACGGTGTGGCCCGCCGCGCGGAGTTCGTCGGCGAAGGCGACGACTCCGGAGGTCAGCCCCTGGGAGTGATGGAACAGTACGACCTCTGTCATGCCCCGACCCCTTGCCTCGTGTTGCCTCGTGTTGCCCCGTGAGTGGCGAATGATCCGCCACCCTAGGACGCCCCACTGACATCCGCGGTCGGCCGCACCGGGAGCGCGGTCGCGCACTGTGTGGGCGCCCCGTCAGCCTTCGACGAAGTACAGCTCCTCCATCGTCGACGTGGCGAACTCGGTGTGCCGTACGCGGAAGGCCGTGGTGTGGAGCTGTCGGCGCCCCCAGGGGTCGGACTCGGCCAGGGCCAGGGCGGCGAGGTCGGCCCAGGGGATGTCGGCCGGGTCCTCCTCGTCGAGGCCGAGGTCCGCCAGCTTCTCGGCGGGGATGCCGAGGGCGGAGGCGACGGCGGCCGGATCGCCGGTCACCTCGAACGGCTCGTCCCCGGCCCAGCCCGCGGCGTGGAACATGGTTCCGTCGGGCAGCCAGACGAGGTCCTCGGTGTGGGAAGCCCCGCCATGGAAGTCGACACGGCCGACGATGCGTGCGTCCGGGTACCACTCACGCAGCGAACGCGCCTCGGACAGCAGCGGGTTGTCGTCGCCGGCGTCGGCCAGCGCCGGATCGCTGAAGCCGAGGACGTGGCCCCACACGGCGGCCTGTACGACGTCCAGGTCGGTCCGCACGTACG
The DNA here is from genome assembly GCF_031845845.1 of Streptomyces gottesmaniae. Classification (NCBI taxonomy): domain Bacteria; kingdom Bacillati; phylum Actinomycetota; class Actinomycetes; order Kitasatosporales; family Streptomycetaceae; genus Streptomyces; species Streptomyces gottesmaniae. The sequence goes on along the minus strand of NZ_JAVRFJ010000017.1, from coordinate 21,930 downwards.
GGTAGGGCACGTCCAGGACGGACCGGGGGCCGAGGTCCTCCAGGATCTCGTCGACGGTGCCGAAGGACGCGGCGAACTCAGCCGCCCGAGCGGGGTCGTTGGCGGGAAGCGCGCCCGCGTCGACGTCGAACGGCGGGAGGAGGACGGTGAGGTTGCAGTGGCCCATGGAGCCGCGCACCACACGGTCGGGCGGGAGGGTCCAGAAGCTGTCGTCGGTCATGCGGGCCACCGTAGAGGGTGTGGTGGGGGTGCTTCGGGAGTGCTTCGGGGGTGCTGTGCCAGGATGCGGTGAATGAGCACCGACAAGCTCACCGAGTGGACGGGCGAGCTGACCCAGGGGGGACCCGCGTGATCGGAACCGTGTTCCGGAGCGATGACCTGCCCGCGGAGCACCGGTTCGACTACTGGCGGGAGTTGATGCACCGGGCGATCGCGCCCAGCGAGATGCGCTGCGAGTTCGCCGACGACTTCTGGGCGCGGCAGCGGCTGATGGAGCTGGGCCCGGTGCTGGTGTGGCCGACGGCGCATCTGGCGACCGGGTTCCGGCGTACCGAGAAGCTGGTGCGGAGGTCCGACCCGGAGATGTACCACCTGTCGCTGGTGCTCGGCGGCGGGCTGGGGTTCGAGCATGTGGGGCGGACAGAGGCGTACGGCCCGAGCGACCTGTGGCTGAGCGACTCGTCGCGGCCGTACGAGGTGCACGCGCCGGCCGGTCCGGGGCGTCAGGTGATCTGGGGTGTCGGCCTGGACTTCCCCAAGGCGCTGCTGCCGCTGCCGACCGCGCGGGTCCGGCCGTTGCTGGGGCGGCGGCTGGCGGCGACGGACGGGGTGGGCGCGCTGCTGACCGGGTTCCTCACCGGTCTGGAGCAGCAGGCCGACTCCCTCCAGCCGTCCGACGCGCCACGCCTGGGCACCGTCCTGGTGGACCTGCTGTCCGCCTGGTTCGCGCGGGTGCTGGAGGCGGAGGACGCGTTGCCGCCGGAGACGCGGGAGCGGGCGCTGACGACGCGGATACGGGCGTTCATCCGGCAGAACCTGCACGACCCTGAACTGACACCGCCGGTGATAGCCGCGGCGCACCACATCTCGCTGAGCTATCTGCACCGGCTGTTCCAGGAGGACGTCCCCGGGGAGACGGTGGCGGCCTGGATCCGCAGCCAGCGTCTCGAAGGCGCCCGCCGCGACCTGGCCGACCCCGGCCTCGCCACCACCCCCGTCCACACCATCGCCACCCGCTGGGGCCTGGTGCGCGCCTCCGACTTCACACGGGCGTTCCGGGGGGCGTACGGGGTGTCGCCGACGGAGTACCGGGCGCGGGAGGTGCGGTAGACGCGACGGCAAGACGCCTGTGGACGGGCAGCCAACGACAGCCTCAAGGCTGGTCACGCATGCTGACCGGGCGGTTCTCGCGCAACCCCTGACCAGGAAAGCGAGTCACACGTCGTGATCGACCCGCCCCCCTGACCCGAAGGACGCCCATGCTCACCTCCCACTTCTCGCGCACCGAGTGGTGGATCGCCGCCGCCGTGGCCGGGGTCGCGTTGGCCACGGCGTTGGCGTCGCTGATACCCGCGAGGAAGGACTGGTGGAAGGCCGTCCTGCCCGTCCTGGCGGCGGCCGTCTTCGTGGGACTGACGGTTCCGGCCGAGGAGGCCGACGGGGATCCCGTCTCCCTGATGCTGTTCACGGCCGTCGCGCTCTGCCTGGCGCTCATGCGTGTCGTCTTCGCCGGTCACATCAGGCGGCAGCAGGAGCGGGCGCGTTCGGGCCGGCCGTGGGAGAGACTGACCACCAGGCAGACCGTCGTCTTCTTCCTCGCCTTCACCGCGGTCGTGGCGCTCATGGCCGGATTTCTGTAGGAGGTGTGGACGATGGGGACGCTGCGGATCGCCGCCGCCGTGGCCGGCGTCGCCCTGGCGGTGGTGTTCGCGTCGCTGTTCCCCGGCACGCGGAGGGGCAAGTGGGAGACGGTCCTGCTCGTCCTGGCCGTGGCCGCCTACGCGGCCCTGCGGGGGCTGCCCGAGGACGAGGACGGGGATCCCCGCACCGCCCTGCTGTTGTTCATCGGCGTCGCGATCTACTTCGCCCTCATGCGCGTCAGCTTCGCCGGATGGTTCAGACGCCAGGAGGAGCTGGTCCGACTGGGCCGCCCCATCGAGAAGCTGAAGGCCAGGCACTACACGGTCATGCTCCTCGGCATCGTGGCGAGCATGGCCGTCGTGATCCCCCTCCGGTAAGCCCTCGTGACCTCCCCTTTTGACGGCAGCACGTTCTAATAAAAGTTTTGCTAGATTGGGCGTGTGAGTGACCACACCTACGGGCCCGGCGAGGGCCCGACCAAGTCCGTCTCGGTCTCCGTCCACGAGGGCACCATCGCGGCCCTCCGCTCCCGCGTCGGCAAGCGCGGCATCTCCGCCTACGTGGAGGCCGCGATTCAGCGGCAGATCGAGCGGGACCAGCTCGACGAACTCATCGCCGCGAACGAGGACATGCACGGCCCCCTCACCCAGGAGGAGATCGACGCGGCCGAGCGCGAGATGTTCGGCGAAGGCCGGGGCGACCGGGCGGTGGCGTGAGCGGGACCTGGGTTCTCGACAGTGAGGCCCTCTCCCTGTACCTGCGGGCCGACCGGACGATGACCGCTCGGCTCGCCGCCGCCCGTAAGCGGGACGTCCGGGTGGTCACCAGCGCGGCGACCATCGTCGAGGCCGACCCACAAGGCGCACACGGCGCCCGCCTCTCCTGGGCTCTCTCCAGGCTCGTAGTGGAGCCGGTCACCAAGGAGACCGCCAGAGAGGCCGTCGCGCGGATGAAGGACAGCGGCAGGAGCGGCGGGCACAAGTACGCCCTGGACGCGATCGTCGCCGCCACCGCCCGCGCGGCACAGCCCCCCGTGACCGTCCTGACCTCCGACCTCGACGATCTCAAGCCGCTCTGCGGCAAGCTGGTCGAGGTCAGAGAAGTCTGACTCTGACCCGGGGTGGCGGGCCGGGTGTCGTTCCCCCCAGCCCGACACCCGGAGGTCACGCCGCGTGCTCCACGAAGCGCCGAGCCGTCTGCGCGAGCAGTTCGCGGCCGTCGCCCGCCCACAGGTCGTCGTTGAAGAGTTCGACCTCGATGGGGCCCGTGTAGCCGGCCGCCTCGACGTAGGACTTCCACTCGCGCATGTCGATCGCGCCGTCACCGATCTGGCCCCGGCCCGTCAGCACGCCCTGGGGCAACGGGGTGATCCAGTCGGCGAGTTGGAAGGTGTGGATGCGGCCGGAGGCACCCGCGCGGGCGATCGCCGCCGGGGCCGTGTCGTCCCACCAGATGTGGTACGTGTCCACGGTCACGCCCACCTGCTCCGCCGGGAAGCGTTCCGCGATGTCCAGCGCCTGCGACAGCGTCGACACCACGCAGCGGTCCGAGGCGAACATGGGGTGCAGGGGCTCGATCGCGAGACGGACGCCGTTCGACGCCGCGTACGGGCCCAGGTCCGCCAGCGCGTCCGCGATGCGCTCGCGCGCTCCGTGCAGGTCCTTCGAACCGGCCGGGAGGCCGCCCGAGACCAGGACCAGCGTGTCCGTGCCGAGCGTCGCCGCCTCGTCGATCGCCTTGCGGTTGTCGGCCAGGGCCGCCGCCCGCTCGGCCGGGTCGATCGCCGTGAAGAAGCCGCCCCGGCAGAGGGTGGTGACCGCGAGGCCCGCGTCGCGGACCAGCTTGGCCGTCGCCTCCAGGCCGTACTCGGCCACCGGCTCGCGCCACAGGCCCACGCCCGGGATGCCCAACTCGGTGCAGCCGTCGACCAGTTCGGGCATCGACAGCTGCTTGACCGTCATCTGGTTGATGCTGAAGCGCTCAAGTCCGGTTCCGGTGCTCACTGGTCCACTCCGTACAGGGAGAGCAGGTTCCTCATCCGGGCCTCCGCGAGCGCCGGGTCCGGGAACAGGCCCAGGCCGTCGGCGAGTTCGTAGGCACGGGCGAAGTGCGGGAGGGAGCGGGCCGACTGGAGGCCGCCGACCATCGTGAAGTGGGACTGGTGTCCGGCCAGCCACGCCAGGAAGACCACGCCCGTCTTGTAGAAGCGGGTCGGGGTCTGGAAGAGGTGGCGGGACAGCTCGACGGTCGGGTCCAGGAGCTCCCGGAAGCCCTTCACGTCACCCGTGTCCAGGACACGCACCGCCTCGGCCGCCAGCGGGCCCAGCGGGTCGAAGATGCCGAGCAGCGCGTGGCTGAAGCCCTTCTCGTCGCCCGCGATCAGCTCGGGGTAGTTGAAGTCGTCGCCCGTGTAGCAGCGGACACCCTGCGGGAGCCGGCGACGGATGTCGACCTCGCGCTGCGCGTCCAGCAGCGAGACCTTGATGCCGTCGACCTTGTCGGGGTGCGCCGCGATGACCGCGAGGAAGGTCTCCGTGGCCGCGTCGAGGTCCGACGAGCCCCAGTAGCCCTCCAGCGCCGGGTCGAACATGGGGCCCAGCCAGTGCAGGACGACCGGCTCGGCGGCCTGCCGGAGCAGGTGGCCGTAGACCTCGAGGTAGTCCTCGGGGGCCTGCGCGGCGGCGGCCAGCGCGCGCGAGGCCATCAGGATCGCCTGGGCGCCCGACTCCTCGACGAGCGCCAGCTGCTCCTCGTACGCCTTACGGATCTCCGGCAGGGAGACGGGGCCCGTGAGCTGGTCGGTGCCGACGCCGCAGGCGATCCGGCCGCCGACCGCCTTCGCCTCGGCGGCGCTGCGGCGGATCAGCTCCGCCGCGCCCGCCCAGTCGAGGCCCATGCCGCGCTGCGCGGTGTCCATCGCCTCCGCGACACCCAGGCCGTGCGACCACAGGTGACGGCGGAAGGCGAGGGTGGCGTCCCAGTCGACGGCGGCGGGCGAGTCCGGGGACACGTCCGCGAAGGGGTCCGCGACGACGTGCGCCGCCGAGAAGACCGTACGGGAGGTGAGGGGGGTGCCCGGGGACACCGCCAGGGGTTCGGTACGGGGGGTGTAGGCCTTGAAACCGCCGTTCCCGTCCGGGAGTTGGATCGTCACAGCTGGATCTCCGGTACGTCGAGACGGACGCCCTCGGCGGAGGACTTCAGGCCCAGTTCGGCGAGCTGGACGCCACGGGCGCCGGCCAGCAGGTCCCAGTGGTAGGGCGCGTCGGCGTAGACGTGCTTGAAGAACAGCTCCCACTGCGCCTTGAAGCCGTTGTCGAACTCGGCGTTGTCGGGCACCTCCTGCCACTGGTCGCGGAAGGAGTAGGTGGCGGGGATGTCGGGGTTCCACACCGGCTTGGGGGTGGCGGAGCGGTGCTGGACCCGGCAGTTGCGCAGGCCCGCGACCGCCGAACCCTCCGTGCCGTCGACCTGGAACTCCACCAGCTCGTCGCGGTTGACGCGGACGGCCCAGGAGGAGTTGATCTGGGCGATCGCGCCGCCGTCCAGCTCGAAGATGCCGTACGCGGCGTCGTCGGCGGTGGCGTCGTAGGGCTTGTCCTGCTCGTCCCAGCGCTGCGGGATGTGCGTGGCGGTGAGCGCCTGGACGGACTTCACACGGCCGAACAGCTCGTGCAGCACGTACTCCCAGTGCGGGAACATGTCGACGACGATGCCGCCGCCGTCCTCCGCGCGGTAGTTCCAGGAGGGGCGCTGGGCCTCCTGCCAGTCGCCCTCGAAGACCCAGTAGCCGAACTCGCCCCGGATGGAGAGGATGCGGCCGAAGAAGCCGCCGTCGATGAGGCGCTTCAGCTTCAGCAGGCCCGGGAGGAACAGCTTGTCCTGGACGACGCCGTGCTTGATGCCGGCGGCGTTCGCGAGCCGGGCCAGCTCCAGGGCGCCGTCGAGGCCGGTGGCGGTCGGCTTCTCGGTGTAGATGTGCTTGCCCGCCGCGATCGCCTTCTTGATCGCCTCTTCGCGGGCCGAGGTGACCTGGGCGTCGAAGTAGATCTCGACGGTCGGGTCCGCGAGGACCGCGTCGACGTCGGTGGAGACGTTCGCCGGGTCCAGACCGTGCTGCTCGGCGAGCGCCTTGAGCGCGTGCTCGCGGCGGCCGACGAGGATCGGCTCCGGCCACAGCACGGTGCCGTCGCCGAGGTCGAGACCGCCCTGCTCGCGGATGGCGAGGATCGAGCGGACGAGGTGCTGGCGGTAGCCCATGCGTCCCGTCACGCCGTTCATGGCGATCCGTACGGTTCTGCGTGTCACGGCCGGTCCTTTCGTTGGTGTGCGTTCGTTTGTGCGTACGCGTCGGGCGCCGCGTACGCCCGACGAAAGGGTGAGCGTCACAGCAAGCGCTTTCTATCCAATGAGAAGCTAGCCTCTGAGCAGCGGTCTGGACAAGACCGCGAGGGGGTCGAGTTGTTCGAGGGGGCGAACGGCGATCGCGGTCGTATGGTTCCCCGACAGCCCGAACGAGACGCGCACCCGGAGGACGAGAAAACGATGACTGTGACCCTGGCGGACGTGGCGGCCCGTGCGCAGGTGTCGCCGGCGACCGTCTCCCGGGTGCTCAACGGGAACTATCCGGTGGCGGCGTCCACGCGCGAGCGGGTACTGAAGGCCGTCGACGAGCTGGACTACGTCCTCAACGGCCCCGCGAGCGCGCTCGCCGCCGCCACCTCCGACCTGGTCGGCATCCTGGTGAACGACATCGCCGACCCCTTCTTCGGGATCATGGCCGCGGCCATCCAGTCCGAGATCGGCGGGCCGGGCGGGCGCGCGGGCGGGGAGCGGCTGGGCGTGGTGTGCAACACCGGCGGCTCCCCGGAGCGCGAGCTGACGTACCTCACGCTGTTGCAGCGGCAGCGGGCCGCCGCCGTGGTGCTGACCGGTGGGGCCATCGAGGACCCGGCACACCTGGCCGCCGTCGGCAACAAGCTGCGGAAGCTGGCGGAGGCCGGGACGCGTGTGGTGCTGTGCGGGAGACCGCCCACGCCGGAGGCCATCGCGATCACGTTCGACAACCGGGGCGGCGGTCAGCTGCTCACCGAGCATCTGATCGGGCTGGGCCACCGGCGCCTCGGGTACATCGCCGGGCCGGAGGAGCGGACGACGACCCGCCACCGGCTGGAGGGGCATCGCGCGGCGCTGGCGGCGGCCGGCATCGAGGACGACCCCAGATGGACCGTCTACGGCCGCTACGACCGGCTCTCCGGGTACGAGGCGACGCTGGAGCTGTTGCGCCGGGATCCCTCCCTGACGGCCGTGGTCGCCGCCAACGACACGGTGGCGCTGGGGGCTTGCGCGGCCCTCCGGGACTCCGGGCTGCGCATCCCGGACGACGTGTCCGTGGCCGGGTTCGACGACCTGCCCTTCAGCATCGACGCGGTGCCGGCGTTGACGACGGTGCGGTTGCCACTGTCGGACGCGGGGGCCCGGGCCGGCCGGATCGCCATGGGGCGCGAGGAGCCGCCGCCGGGCGGGATCGCCACCGTGCGGGGGGAGTTGATGGTGCGGGGGTCCAGTGGGGTGCCGCGGGAGGGGTGAGGGTTGAGGTCGGTCTCTGGGATGGGGGCTGAGGTCGGGGGTCTGGCTGTCGGGGGTCTGACTGTCGGGGGTCTGACTGTCGGGGTCGGGCGGAGGGCTGGCGGGGGTCTGTCTTTTGTCGGCGGTGGCTGGCGGTGGGGGCTCTCGGGTGAGGGCACCCGGGTAGGGACCTGACGGTGAGAGCCTGGCGGTGAGGGCCTGGCGGGTGGCTCCGGGGGCGGCCCGGTCGCGAGTTCGGTGCGCTTCGGGGTTCCGGGGGGAGTCGAGTTGTCGGCAGGGGTTTTGTATCGCCCGGCGCCTGGCGCTCGTCGCCCATCCCGAGCCCGGCCTCTCTGCCCGGGCCGAGGCGCCTGCGTCGGGCAGTGCTGGACCGCCCTCGGGGTGAGGGCCCCGGCGGTGTCCTCAGGAAGGGCGGCTCGGGTCCCGGGTGGCTCGGGTCCCGGGTGGCTCGGGTCCCGGGCGGGCGCGTGGTCCTCGGGGTGGGCGGCGCCTACGTTCTCCTCGATGTGCTGGACGCTGTGGGCGGGTGGACGCTGCGGGTGGTTGAGTCGGTGAACTCGCCGTTCTGAAAGCCAACTCCCGCTTCCCGACGACGGGTGGTGGTCCCACAGGACGGTGGGACTCAGCCGTTCGCGGAAGGGTGCGGCGATCGTCGGACGGCGGGGCGGTCGCGTCGCGGTGGCCGCTCGGCGACCAGGTCGTAGGAATCCTCGACCGCGTCGGTGATCAGCCGCTCGGTGACACCGGGGCCCGGTCCCAGTGAGATCCAGTGGCGTTTGTCGAGGTAGCGGCCCGGGGTGATCGAGGCGTGGCCGCGCTCCAGTGCGCGCGCGTGCTCGGGCTCGCACTTGACCGTGATGATCTGTTCGTCCGGGTCGTCGGTGACGATCAGGAACACCTTGCCCGCGACCTTGTACACGTCGAGTCCCGAGCTGAAGGGGTATCCGTGGCTGACGTCGGGCAGAGCCAGGGCCGCCCGGCGGGCGGTGTCCTGGAGCCGGTCACCGGCCGCGGTCACCGGGGTGCCCGCGTGCCGGTGCCGTAGGTGTGCGGGTCGACAGGCCGCTCGGCCTTGGGCAGATGGGCGACGACGAGCCGGTAGGAGTCGGTGACGAGCTCCCTGACGAGCTCCTCGTCGACGCCTTCTCCGCTCTCCAGGGTGATCCAGTGCTTCTTGTTCATGTGGTAGCCGGGGGTGATGTGGCTGTACTGCTCCCGCAGGGCGTGGGCCTCGTCGGGGTCCGCCTTGAGGATCACCACGGGGCGTCCCGGGACCTCGGTCATCAGCATGAACACCTTGCCGCCCACCTTGTAGACCTCCCAGGCGGGGCCGAAGGGATGCTCCAGCCGGGCTCCGGGGAGTTCCTCCGCGCAGTCGGCGGCGGTCGTGTGCAGGGCCGATCCGTTCATGGGGCGTTGCCTTCCTCAGGTGGTGACGGACTGTGGCATCAAAGGGCCATCGAAGGACCATCGAAGGACGCGGAGGGCGTGCGGTCGCGTGGGCGCACGGTCGCGGCGGTACGTCCCATCCTTCCGTCGAAGCCGGCCAGAAGGGCTGTAGGCTGCGGACACGTGATGGTCGACAAGCGACACCCCGGCCCGAACGGAACCCCGGCCGGACCACCCGCGGTCCCGCTCTACGGTTTCCAGCCCCCGGTCGGTACTCCCTACGGCCTTGAGGTGAGTACCGTCGAGGATTTCTTCGCCCAGCACGACGACTGGCCGTGGAACCCGCCCCGTCCGGGCCGTGCCACCTTCCACTACCTCATCGCGGTCACCGAGGGTGAACTGCGGCACGACGTCGACCACGTCACGCGGACCGTCACCCCCGGCCAGTGGCTGTGGGTGCGTCCCGGGCACGCGCAGTGCTGGCATCCGCCCGGCGCGGCCCGCGGCCCGTTCATCCTGTTCGAACCGGACGTGCTGCGGCCCGACCTCGCCCGTCTCCTGGCCCCGCTCACCGCGCACGACGCCCCTGCCGTGCTCAGCCCGCACCCCGACGACACCGTCTGGCTCCAGCAGACGGCACTCCAGCTCCTGGACGAACACCGCGCACTGGGGCGCCGCCCCCTCGCCGTCCACCACGCCCTGCGGCGCAGCCTGCTCGAATCGCTGCTGCTGCGCCTGGCCGACTCCCCGGACATCGCCCCCATCGGCACGGCCACGGCCGGCACGGGCCGCGCCGACAGGTACGGACGCTTCCTGGACGCCTTGGAGCTGCACTTTCGCGAACTGCACCAAGCCGCGGACTACGCCGACCTGCTCGGCTGCTCGGTCCGCACCCTCAGCCGCGCCGCCCGGGACGCCACCGGCAAGGGAGTACGCGAACTCATCGACGAGCGGCGCCTCCTGGAAGCCCGGCGCCTGCTGGGAGGTGCCCGATGGGACGCCCGGGCCGTGGCCGCCCACCTCGGCTTCACCGATCCCGCGAACTTCGGCCGCTTCTTCCGTGACCGGACCGGCCTCACCCCGGCCGCCTTCGCGGCCGGCGAGGCCGCAACCGTCCCGCCTCCCCTCCCAGGTTGACGAATCTCGGTGGTTTCCGGCCGGGTCTCAGTCGTCGAGGACGACGACGTGCTTGCCCGGCGTGGTGCCGGACTCGACATCGGCCTGGGCGTCACGGACCTGTTCCAGGCCGTGGTGGACCTTCGCGACCGGGACGTTGAGGCGCCCTGCGGCGATGGCCTGGAGCTGGCGGGCGAAGACGTCGGCCGGAAGGTCGGCGGCCTGACCCCCGTAGGACGTCAGCCGCACCCCGCCCGGGATCATGAACGGGCTGAAATCGGGGATCGTCCACTGGCCCGCCAGGGCTCCGGTGAAGCAGACCGTGCCGTGCCGGCGGACGGTGCGGAGGGTGTCGGCGAGGACCGAGCAGCCCACCAGCTCCAGTACGGCGTCGACGCCCTCCGGCATCAGCTCGCGCACCTCATTGGCGATCGTGCCGCTGTCGACGAGGGGATGGTCGACGCCCGCCGCCCGCAGATCCCCGGCCCTCTCCGGGCTGCGGGTGGTGGACAGCACGGTGGCTCCGATGCCCTTCGCGATCGTGGCCGCGCTCAGCCCGACCGTGGAGGTGCCGCCGCGGATCAGCAGCGTCTGCCCGGCCTTCAGGTCCAGGCCGGTGGTCAGCGATCCGTAGGCGGTCTGGAACATCTCGGGCAGCGCACCGACGACCTCCCACGGCAGGCCCGTCTCGAAGGGGATGACCTGCGCCGCGGGGACGGTCACGTACTGGGCGTACGCGCCGTCGTACGAGCGGCCCATGCCGCCCATCATCGTGGCCACCTGCTGTCCCGGCCGCAGCTCGCTGTTCTCGTCGGCCTCATCGACCACGCCGACGCCCTCGATGCCGGGCACCCGCGGGTAGGTGACCTCCGCGTCCGACTCCCCTTTGCGGGTGGTGACCTCTGACTCGTTGACGCCGAACGCCTTCACCCTGATCCGCACCCAGCCGGGCTTGCGTACCGGCACCGGCACATCCCTGATCTCCAGTGCGTCCAGGCCGCCGGGCCGGGTGACGACGACGGCCCGCATCGTCCCCGGTGCGGTGTCACCGCCCGCTGCTGTCGGTTGGCTCATGTCGCGTTCCTTACTCTGCTCGCCCCTGGTGCGCTGTTCCCGATCGCCCGGTGAAGATCAGGGGCGGGCGATGTTCTCGAACAGGTCGAGGACCGCCTGGTAGTGAGCGCTGGGTTCGTAGGGAGGGTTGCCGACGCTCCCCGAGGTGGGCCGGTCGGTGACCGCGGGCCACAGGCGGCCCTGCTCGCCGGTGACGAAGTCGAGCACGATGTCGCGGACACGCGTGTCACGACCGGCCTGCTCGGGGCTGCGGCCCGGCTGTTCCTGGCCGACCAGGGCGTACATCTCGGTGCCGTGCACGGCGGGCGCACCCTCGGCGGGCCCGATCGCCAGGAGATGGGCGTTGCCGCCCGCGGCGGCGTGGGCCAGAGCGCCGCGGGCTGCGGGGAGCGTGAAGATGTAGTCCGTCAGGGCCGCGGCGCGGACCTCGACGGGGGTGCGGCCGCCCTGGTCGTAGGTGTCGACGATCTTCCTGGCGCGGGAGCGGGGTATGCGCCACCCCGCGAATTCGTCCGTGACGCGGTCGACGGTGTGCGGGTCGAACCGGTCGAGGTCGTTCGCCACCCACCAGCCCATCTCGTCGCTGGCCGTGCTCAGGAGGACGTCGGTGTCCCGGTGCGAGCCCGAGGCCAGGACGTCCAGGGGGTGGGCGTGCAGCACCGCGCCGGGCTGTTCGGAGTCCATGACGACGCCGAGGCTCTGGTTGTCCCTCCCGCCGCGGACTCCGATATCCGTCGGACAGACCTTGTGCAGGGCGGCCACCAAGGAGGCCGCGTCGAGATCGATCAGCTTGTCGGGGTTGCCCGCGACACCGAGTTCGGTGACGAACCGCTCCGCGAGCTCCTCGGCCCACCAGGCCGGGACGAGACGCGAGGGCGCGCCGGAGAACCCGGCCAGCCGCCGGTACAGACCGTCCGCGGAGGAGGCCCCGAGCAGCCCGAGGGTCAGGTAGGCGCCGGCGCTGTGGCCGAAGACGGTGACGTGGTCGGGATCGCCACCGAAGGAGGCGATGTTCCGCTTGATCCAGGTGAGGGCGGCGATGACGTCCTGCAGACCCAGGTTGCTCGCCTCGGCGAGCCGCCCGCCGTACTGCGACAGCGAGAGCGCGCCCAGTGCGCCGAGCCGGTAGTTGACCGACACGCTCACCACACGCCCCGACGCGGCCAGACCGGCGGCGTTCGAGGTGGTCTGCGTGTTCGCGCCGTACTCGAATCCGCCGCCATGGATGTACACGGCCACCGGCAGCGTCTTTCCGGCCGGTTGCTCGGGGGCCCACACGTTCAGGTTCAGGCAGTCCTCGCCCATCCCGCTGTCCGCTCCGAGCCAGTCGCCGCTGTCGGGCTGGACGGAGACGACGCCCTTGCGGTCGTAGGGGCGGTCCGGATCGAAGTCCGCGACCACGGGGCGACGGTAGCGCTCGGCGGTGGCGAACGGGATTCCCCACCAGGAGCGCACCCCTGGTGCGGTCGGAGCCTTGGGCGCTGTCGCGGTCATGGCGTGAGATTCCCTCCGGTGCGGTTCGGGGTGGTTCGCGCGGCGCGGCGGCGGCTGATCGCTCGCGGTGACGCTCTCCAAGCATTCCCCGCACTCCGGTGAATCGCCGGGCGGACAGCGGTCACCCGGTGGTCACCAGGTGACACTTCTCAGGCACGGCTCCGCGGCCAGATGGGCTTCGGTGGTGTGGCACGGGGTGTTCGGTGGTGGCACGGGGGCTTCGGTGGTGGCACGGGGGCTTCGGTGGTGGCACGGGGGCTTCGGTGGTGGCACGGGGTGTTCGGTGGTCGCCCGGCGCTGGTAGCGTCGCTCTCTTCTCCGGCGCGGCCGGACGGAGTCCCGTCAGGTACGTCATTGGCCCACCTCCCGACCGACCTCCCGCACCGGCGGCTCCAGGACGCGCTCGACGCCCTGGACGCGACCTTCGCCCCGCTCGCCAAGTCCTCGGCCCCCGTGGGCGGTTGCACCCACTGCTACACCGAGGCCGAACTCGAGGTCCTGGCCGGTCCCGTGGGCGAGGTGCCGGACGAGCTGATGTACTCCGTCGCCCACCAGGGGCCCGACCATTGGGACGACTTCCCCGGCCTGTACCGCCGGTTGACGCCCCGTACCGTCCGCCTCCTCGTCGCCGACGGACTCGACCACGGCCTGGTCGCCTCCCGGCTGCTCGCCGCCCGGTGGCGCGACTGGCCCGTGGCGGAGCGGAGGGCGCTGGAGGAGGTCTGGCACACCTGGTGGCGGGCGGTCCTGCACTCCCGTCCGAGCGTCGGACACGTCACGGACGTGCTGGAGACGCTCTCCGCCTCGACGGGAACCCTCGCGCCGTGGCTCGCCGTCTGGGCCGGGACCCGTACCGAGGCGGCGGACCTGCACCTCGGCGACGCGCTCGACCGGTGGCTCGTCGAGGACGGGCTCGCCGAGCTCAGCCTCGGCTTCTACGGCGAGGTGCACGCCACGCCGGAGCTGCTGCCCTGGCTCCTGTCCCTGGAGGACGGCCGCATCGGTGCCGCCCAGCTGACGGAGGTCGAGCGGATCTCGTTCGGCTGAGCACGGGCTTTCACGGAGCGTGACGCTTCGACGCGCGAGGGTCACCGGTCCGCCGTACGTTGGGCGTGAAAGTCACCCCCCACCAAGGAGGAAACCATGGCTGCCAAGGACAAGGGCAACATGGACAAGATCAAGGGCAAGGCCAAGGAGATGACCGGGAAGGTCACCGGCGACCGCAGCCAGCAGGCCGAGGGCAAGATGCAGCAGGCGCGCGGCGAGGCCAAGAAGATGAAGGGCAAGGCGCAGGACCGCACGCAGGAGCGCACCACCCGGGAGCCGCAGCGGTCGGCGCGACGCCCCGGCATGTGACGCCGACGCACGAGCGCGGCTGACGGCCGGGGCCGCCGCCACTGGGCGGTGCCCGGCGGTCCGCCGCCCGTCGTCTCGCGGTAGCGGAGTGGAAGGGGGCTCCCCTGTGACGGGGAGCCCCCTTCGCTTGTCGGACGGTGAGTAGCTCATGGTTCACGGGTACTCGGCGCGCATGGAGACCCAGGTGGCAGGGCCGGTGTTGCCGGAGAGCAGGGGGACGGTTTCGGATGCCGTCACGCGGTTTCTGCGGGGGGCGGGGCCGCCGCCCGGGAGCCGGGAGATCGCCGGGGCCGACCCCTTCGGCGACGACCTCCAGCTCGCCCTCTACCTCTGCTACGAACTGCACTACCGGGGCTTCGCCGACGTCGACGCCGACCTCGAATGGGATCCCGAGCTGCTGCGCTGCCGGGCGGCCCTGGAGTGGCAGTTCCTCGAAAGCCTGCGCGACCGGGCGACCCGGCACGTGAGTGCCCGGGAGGCCTTGGACGAGCTGCTGGTGGAGCCGCCGGACGGCGACGGGGGCGGAGTCGGCGACTTCCTCCAGGACGAGGGCGAGCTGTGGCAGGTGCGCGAGTACGCGGCGCAGCGTTCCCTCTACCACCTGAAGGAGGCCGACCCGCACGCCTGGGTGCTGCCCCGTCTGTGGGGGCGGGCCAAGGCGGGCATGGCCGCCGTCGAGTTCGACGAGTTCGGCGGGGGCCGCGCCGAACGGGTGCACGCGCGTCTCTTCGCCGACCTCATGACGGACCTGGGGCTCGACCCGACGTACGGCCGGTACGTGGACGCCGCCGGTGCCGAGGCGATCGCCCTGGTGAACCTGATGTCCCTCTTCGGCCTGCACCGGTCCTTGCGCGGCGCCCTGGTCGGGCACTTCGCGACGGTCGAGATCACCTCCTCCCCCGGCTCCCGCCGGCTCGCCCGCGCCATGCGGCGGACCGGCGCCGGCCCGGCCGCCGAGCACTTCTACGACGAGCACGTGGAGGCCGACGCCGTGCACGAGCAGGTCGTACGACGGGAGGTCGTCGCCGGGCTGCTGGAGGAGGAACCACAGCTGGACGCCGACGTCGCCTTCGGCGTCGACGCCACCAACCACCTGGAGGACGCCCTCGCCGACCGCCTCCTCGGCGCGTGGCGAGCGGGCCGGTCGTCGCTCCGTACGCCGGTCTGAGAAGGAGTTGGAGGAGGGGGTCCGAGGGGGAGTCCGAGGGGGTCCGAGGAAGGGCGGCCTGCCGGTCCGCGAGGCCGTCGACGAGAGGGAAGAGCTGGTGATCACAGGTGCCGAACGATCCTGCCGAACGCCGCCGCGTCACACTGCAACGCCCCGGCCCCCTGCTGGTCGAGGGACCGGTCGAGGTCACCTTGGAGGACGGTACGACCGTGTCGTCGGACCGCTTCTGCGTGGCCCTGTGCACCTGCCGCCGCAGCCGCATCCCCCCGTGGTGCGACACCAGCCACCGGCGCCGGGCCACCGCCGGTGACCGCGGGCCCACCACCGGGCCCGAGACCCCCGCCACGGCCCCGGCCGAGGAACCCCGCCGCACCCAGCCGCCGTCCGCCTGAAGGGACCCGTGAGTCATGCAGCAGAAGCAGCCGGAGCAGAAGTCGTACTGGATCGAGAGCGCGCCGCAGGAGGGCGCGTACCCGGCACTGGACGGGGAGCTGGTCGTCGACGTGGCGGTGGTGGGGGCGGGGATCGCGGGGATCAGTACGGCGTGGGAGCTGGCGCGGCGGGGGCGGCGGGTTGCCCTGCTGGAGGCGGACCGGGTCGCCGCCGGCGTCACCGGGCACACGACCGCCAAGGTGACCGCCTTGCACACGCTGATCTACGACCGGCTGCGCCGGACCCGGGGCACCGAGGCCGCCGCGCTGTACGCGCGGTCGCAGACCGAGGCGATCCGGCATGCCGCCGAGGTGGTGGAGGAGCTGGGGATCGCCTGCGACTGGGAGGACGCGGCGTCCTTCACCTACGCCGAGGACGAGGGCGGGGTGGCGGAGCTGCGGGCCGAGGCGGAGGCGGCGCGCGAGGCCGGGCTGCCCGCCGAGTTCGTGACGGAGACGGGGCTGCCGTTCCCGGTCGCGGGGGCGGTACGGGTGGCGGAGCAGGCACAGTTCCACCCCCGTCGGTATCTGCTCGCCCTGGTCGACGATCTGGTGCGGCTGGGCGCGGCGGTGCACGAGGGGACGCGGGTGGTGCGGCTCAAGGAGGGGGCGCCGTGCCGGCTGACGACCGACACGGGGGCCACCGTGACCGCCGAGGACGTCGTGGTCGCCACGCACTACCCCGTGTTCGACCGGGCGCTGCTCTTCACCCGGCTGTCCGCGCGCCGCGAACTCGTCCTCGCCGCGCCGATCCCGGCCGACGCCGACCCGCACGGCATGTACATCACGCAGGAGCAGCGGACCCGTTCGGTGCGGACCGCCCCGTACGACGAGGGGCGGCGGCTGCTGATCGTCACCGGGGAGCACTTCTCCCCGGGCACCGCCGAGGTCGACGAACGGTTCGGTCTGCTGGCGGACTGGGCCACCGAACGCTTCGGCCCTCTCGACTTCACCCACCGCTGGGCCACCCAGGACAACGACTCCACCGACTCCGTCCCCCTCGTCGGGCCCTTCCACGCGGGCAGCCGGCACACCTGGGTGGCGACGGGGTTCGGCGGCTGGGGCATGAGCGGCGGCATCATGGCCGGGCGGTTGCTGGCCGAGCAGATCACCGGGCACAAGTCGCCGTGGAGCGACCTGTACGACCCGCGCCGGGTGCTCAGCGCGATGCGGGAGGCACCGAGTTTCCTCAAGCACCAGGCGCAGGTGGCCCGGCACTTCGTCGGCGACCGGATCGGCGCGGCCGGGGGCGGCTCCGTGGAGGCCATCGCCCCCGGGGACGGCGCGGTCGTCCGGCTCGGCGGCCATCCGTGCGCGGTCCACCGCGACGAGGCCGGCTCCCTCCACGCCGTCTCCGCCCGCTGCACCCACATGGGCTGCCTGGTCGGCTTCAACCGCGCCGAACGCACCTGGGAGTGCCCCTGCCACGGCTCCCGCTTCGACACCGAGGGCCGCATCGTCCAGGGCCCGGCGACGAAGCCGCTGGAGCGGCGGGACATCTGAGGTGACGGGGCCTCCGGGGCGGCGGGACACCTGGGGCGGCGGGGCACCTGGGAACCTGACCGGCCAGGTCCGGCGGTCGGGGCCGTGGACGGGGCGGACCCCGCGGTCGACGGCTCGGCCCGCCCCGGCGGGGTCCCACACCGCCCAGGCGGGGTCCCACACCGCCCCGGCCAACGTGTACGGTCCGAAGGCATGAAACTCGCGTTCTCCACCCTCGGTGTCCCCGGTCTCCCCATCGCCGATGTCGTACGACTCGCCGCGACGCACGGCTACCACGGCGTCGAACTGCGCGCCCACCCCGAGGAGCCGGTGCATCCCGGCATCGGGGCCGACGAACGGGCCGAGGTCGCGGCCGAGTTCAAGGGGGCCGGCGTGGAGATCCTGGGGGTCGCCGGGTACGCGCGGGTCGCCGCGCCGGGTGAGGACGGTCCCGTGCTGGACGAGATCCGCGCCCTCCTCGACCTGGCCCGGGACCTGGGCGCCCCCTTCGTCCGGGTCTTCCCCGGCGCCGACCCGGCCGGCGGCCAGAGCGCCGAGGAGGCCGACGCGATCGCGGCCCGGCGGCTGGGCACGGCGGCGGAGGACGCGGCCGACCGGGGCGTACGCGTCCTGCTGGAGACGCACGACTCGCACCGCACGGGCGCCGACGCGATCCGGGTGCTCGGTCCGGTCGGCCACGGCAGCGTCGGAGCGCTCTGGGACGTGATGCACACCTGGCTCGGCGGCGAACAGCCCGCCGAGTCCTACGCCGCCCTCTCCCCCTTCCTCGGCTACGTCCAGGTCAAGGACATCGCCTCCGCCGAGGACACCACCCCGCTCGCGCTCGGCGCGGGGGTCCTCCCGCTCGGCGAGTGCGTCGAACTCCTCTCCCGCAAGGACTGGGACGGGTGGCTGTGCTGGGAGTACGAGAAGCGGTGGTACGAGAAGGCCACGCCGCTTGGGGAGCTGCTGGCGGCCGGACGGGAGCACCTCGGGCGGCTCCTCAACGACGCGGCGTAACAACGACCACTCGCAGTAAAACAATGGCCTGAGCTTGAGAAATCAAGCTCAGGCCTTGTGCGTCATGGCTTTTGACCACGAATCAGTATCGAGCCGCCCAAAGCCGATCGCCCCGTGAACAGGTACCGACAGTAACTCTTGGAAAACGGAGCGCTGCAGTACGCGCTTGCAGCAGACTTGCCTCCCTCAACCAGCCATGCGCAACTAGCCATGTATCGGGGGGATTTGGCATATGCAAGGCACGGTCGACGGTTTCAGTTACGGTGCGGTCACGCCGGTGGCCGCCTACGTCATGGCCTGCCTGGGCGCCGCGCTCGGCCTGCGCTGCGTGGTCAGGTCGGTCTACAACGAGCGGTCCTGGAAGCCCGGTTGGCTGGCCCTGGGGGCCGCGAGCATCGGCTGCGGCATCTGGACGATGCACTTCATCGCGATGGTCGGCTTCCGGGTGAAGGAGAGTCCGATCCGCTACGACGTCGGGCTGACGGTGCTGAGCCTCGCCGTCGCCGTCACCGTCGTCGGCATCGGGGTGTTCGCCGTGGGCTACCGCGGCGTCAGCACGTCCACCCTCTGCGCGGCGGGATCCGTCACGGGCCTCGGCGTGGCCGCCATGCACTATCTGGGCATGGCCGCCATCCAGTTGAACGGCTACATCCAGTACGACATCCTCGTCGTCGCCCTCTCCGTCGGCATCGCCATCGTCGCCGCGACCGCCGCGCTCTGGGCGGCCGTGTCGATCCGGGGCTTCCTGACCAGTCTCGGGGCCAGCCTGGTGATGGGGGTCGCCGTGTCCGGCATGCACTACACCGGGATGGCCGCGGTGGGGGTCCACCTCCACGGCACGACCGGCGGCACGTTCACCGGCGAATCACCCACGACGATCCTCCTGCCCATGCTGATCGGCCCGGTCATCTTCCTGCTCCTCGCGGGCGTCGTCGTGATGTTCGACCCGATGCTCGTCCTGGGCGAGGGCGAATGGGACCGCACGGCCGGCCGACAGCAGGACCGACAGCAGGACCGGGAACGGGATCGGGATCGGGATCGGGATCGGGAATGGAATCAGGCCCGGGAACGGCCGGAACCCCGCCGGCCCTGGGGGGCCGACCGCCCCGACGTGCCGCTCCAGCACCCCGACGACTCCTCCCCCGCGTCCCTCTTCGAACCGCAGGCCCGCCGCCCCCGGGAGCAGCCGCAGGGCGCGGGGCGGCGCGTCCAGGAGTGGTGAGGCGGGCCGGCCGACCGGAAGAGCCCTAACGCCCGGGAGCGGCGCGGGTGGTGAGGTCCTCGTCCGTGATGGCGCGGACCACCCGGCACGGTGTGCCGAGCGCGACGGTCATCGGCGGAATGTCGCGGCTGACGACGCTGCCGGCGCCGATGACCGAGCCGTAGCCGATCCGCACGCCGGGCAGGACCACCACGTTGCTGCCGATCCACACCTTGTCCTCGATCACGATCGGCTCGGAGAACCGCCCGAAGTCCTTGCGGCGCGAGGGGTGCACCGGGTGCCCCGTCGTGGTCAGCGTCACGCTGGGAGCGATCATGACATCGTTGCCTATGTGGATGTCCACGTCGTCGACGAACGTCAGGTTCACGTTCCCGAAGAAGTCGTCACCGATGTGGACGTTGCTGCCGAAGCCCGCGTGGAACGGCGGCAGCAGCACCGTGCGTTCACCGATCGACGCGAAGATCTCGACGAGCAGCGCGCGACGCCTCTCCGCCTCGCCCGGTGGAGTCCGGTTGTACTCGAAGATCTGGTCCGTACGCCGCCGGGGCGCCAGAAAGGCCGCTTCGGACTCGGTGTAGACGAGCCCCTCGGCGATCCGCGCCAGAACGTCTTCCTCACGAGAACCCGACACCGCGGGAGTCTCCCTTCCTCGTAGTCCTGGTAGTCCTGCAAGTGACGCGTAGTGCTGCCAGTGATGCGTAGGGCTGTTACCGACGTGGCTCGGGCAGGAGACGGGGTGTCACTCGTTCCTCCACCGCCGTGTCGCCCTCGCGCCGGACCATGTACGCCCCCTTGCCCGGGAGTTCGGCGACCGCCTCCACCAGGCGCGTGCCCCGGTAGACGAGCCCGACGCCGTCGTCCGTGCAGTGGGTCTCCGGGAGCGTGCCGTCGGCGACGAGGCTGTGGACGAGGGGGCGGCGGCCCGCGTCGCTGTCGTAGTGGACGCCGTTGCCGTACGGGAGGTACGCCAACGCGTCCGTCACCGGGCGGAGTCGGGGGCCGAAGGAGTCCGTGGTCCCGCCCTGGAACCAGCAGATGGAGCCCGCGCTGACACCGCTCAGGACGACGCCGGACCGCCAGGCCCGGCGGAGTATCCGGTCGAGGCCGTGGACGCGCCAGACGGCCAGCAGGTTGGCGACCGAGCCGCCCATGACCCAGACGACGTCCTGTGCGAGGACGGCCGACTCGATGTCCTCGATGTTGGGCATCGGGAAGAGCGCGAGCGGGGTCAGGTCGAAGCCCGCGACCCGCGCGGCCTCACTCATGCGCGCGGTCATGTGCTCGGAGTCACCGATCGCCGTCCCGACGTACATGACCTTCGGCCGCCGCCCGTTCACTCCCGACAGTTCCACGGCGTGGTGCACGAGCGAATGGAAGGTCACCCGGGTGCGGTCACCGATGCGGTGGCCGCCCGAGGTCGCGACGATGGTGGGCTCGGAGGCGGTCATGCCCCGGAGCGTAGCGGGAGCGCCTCGAACGCCTCATGGAAGGCCGGGAACGTCTTGCGTACGCACTCCGGGTCGTCGAAGGTAATGCCCGGGGTGCGCAGCCCGGTCACGGCGAAGGACATGACGATGCGGTGGTCGCCGTGGGTCCTGATCTCCGTGCCCCGGGGGGTGCCGGGGCGGATCTCGATCCAGTCGGCGCCGGTCGTCACGTGCACGCCCATGCGGCGGAGGTTCTCCGCGCAGGCCTCCAGGCGGTCGCACTCCTTCACCCGGGTGTTGGCCACGTCCTCGATCCGCACCGGCCCCGAGGCGAAGGGGGCGATCGCGGCGAGGGTCGGCATGGTGTCGGAGATGTCCCGCATATTGACGGTGACACCGTCGAGTCGCCCGGTGCCGGTCACCGTCGTACGGTCGTCGCCCACCTCCACCCGCGCGCCCATCCGCCGCAGCACCTCGACGAAGCCCAGGTCCCCCTGGAGCGCGCCCGCACCGAGACCCGGCACGGTCACCTCGCCGCCGGTGAGGGCGGCGGCCGCGAAGAAGTAACTGGCGGTGGAGGCGTCGGGTTCGATCGGGTAGGTGGTCGCCCGATAGCCGCCCGGCGGGACGACGTACGTGTCCTCCTCCCGGCCGACCTCCACGCCGAACGCCCGCATCATCGCGATCGTGATCTCCACGTACGGCACGGAGACCAGGTTGGTGACGGTGACGCGGAGGCCGGTGCGGGTAAGCGGGCCGAGCAGGAGCAGCGCGGTCAGGTACTGGGAGGACTGGCCGGCGTCCAGCACCACCTCGCCGCCGTCGACGCCGTTCGCCGTGACCGTGAGCGGGTGGTGGCCCTCCGCCTCCTCGTGCCGCAGGTCCACGCCGAGGTCGCGCAGGGCGCGGGTGAGCGGCAGCAGGGGGCGGCGGCGCATCTGGGCGGAGGCGTCGAACCGGTAGGTGCCGTGGCCGGCGGCGGCGAGGGTCGGCAGGAAACGGGCGGTGGTGGCGCCGTCCCTGCAGTACACGTCCGCCTCCGGGAGCGCGGGGCCCTGCGGGCGGCCGTCGACCTGCCAGGTGTCCGGGGTGCGGCCGACCCGGTAACCGAGGCGGACCAGGCCCTCCGCGAAGCCCTCCGTGTCGTCGGACCTCAAGGGGCGTACGAGGGTGGTGACGCCGTCGGCGGCCGCCGCGAGGAAGAGGGCGCGGGCGGTGAGGGATTTGGAACCGGGGATGTCGACGGGGGGCATGCGGGTCATGGTGAACCGTGGGGTGGGGTGGGTGTGGATGTGTCCGGGG
>NZ_JAVRFJ010000178.1:0-387 GCF_031845845.1 Streptomyces gottesmaniae | reverse complement strand
GTGCAATGCCTGACCCAGTTCCAAACCGATAACGCCCGGCCCGAACACGGCAACGCGCTTAGGCAGCGTATCCCACGAGAAAACGTCGTCGTTGATAATCAAACGGTCGCCCAAAGACTGCCACTGCGGCAGGATGACGGGACGCGAACCGGTAGCAATCGCGAAACTTTTTGCCGCAATTTGGATATGGTCGTCGATTTGGACGGTATGCTCGTCGATGAATTTAGCCGAGCCCATGATGCGCTTGTCGGCAGGCCATTCTTCCACATCGGTAACGACAAAGCCGACAAAACGGTCGCGCTCGGATTTGACGCGCCGCATAACCTCTTCTCCGTTGACGACGATGCTGTCTTTGTCCAAATGCACGCCGAAGGGGTCGGTATGCAA
>NZ_JAVRFJ010000177.1:0-387 GCF_031845845.1 Streptomyces gottesmaniae | reverse complement strand
GTATAAGAGACAGCCGTCACATCGACATTCCGTAGCTGTTGCACCGCAGCAGTCTGTATCAGGTCTTTGCGTGCTTTCAATCGTCACGATTGAGGATTCGCGTATGACGCATGACGACCGGCGATAAATTCAACGCTCTCTGTCATTCGAACATGCGCGCGACAACTTTGCGCCATTTTTGCTGATCGAGGAGCATCGGGACGAACGAACTGACTCGCCGGGGCATGGTCGCGAGCATTTGCGAACAAAGTATGCGCGAAACCCGGCGGTGTTGCGATTTAGCCTGTACAGAAGATGTTTCTTGATCCAGGCGTATCCACGCGCTGCTCGCTGGAAAATTTTCTTGTGTCAATTTCGCGACAAGATTTTTTGCGACCGCCTCATAAA
>NZ_JAVRFJ010000176.1:0-397 GCF_031845845.1 Streptomyces gottesmaniae | reverse complement strand
GAAATCTGCCGAGCACGGAAAGCCGGCACACCGAAATCCTTGACGGCCTGCACCCTTTCTTCGATGCTCAGATCGATCCAGTGACGAGGAGGCTTGGCACGACTCGGGGTATTCACCACGAGTGGCACTTCCTTGCCCGGCTCGGCGAGCGGCGTGGAGGGCAGAACAAGACCTGACGTGCTGACGGAACTTCCAGTCGATGACATCACGCCCCCATTATCCCCAACTCCCACCACGCGACCACACGAGTCGGTGCCTGCTAAGTACGGGTCGCGACGTCACCTCGGCGAACAGTTCTGCACTAGCTCGTAACAGGCTGGATCACCGGGCAGGAGGAAATGCAATCCCTCAAGAAAGACGATCATGACGAGATTCGCCACGACGATGAGGGCAAATA
>NZ_JAVRFJ010000175.1:0-399 GCF_031845845.1 Streptomyces gottesmaniae | reverse complement strand
TCCGGGTCCCGCATGGGAACCCAGCCGCGTTCCATCTTCACGACCTTCGTCGCGGTCGCGGAGATGGCACCCGCCGCCTGCTGCTGCGTCTTACCCGAGGCGTCTCGCAGCCGCAGTAGTTCAGCACCCAGCTTGCGCCCCAGAACCGTCGAGATCCGGTTGCCTGCCGCTTGAGTTGATCGCGTCACGGTCACAGTGTGTCCGCCGAGCTGCCGCCGAGTCCAACTCTGGGACATATCTTCCCCGAATAGATTGCTCCAGGAGCCTCCTCATGACTACGGTGAGTGCCCAGCCGCTCACTCGACGGCTCCGCCCGACGGCGGAAGCGCACCGCCCTGCCCTCACTCAGGTGCGGCAGAGACACCGCCGTCCGTACCAGGAGACGGATCCCCCATGACC
>NZ_JAVRFJ010000174.1:0-401 GCF_031845845.1 Streptomyces gottesmaniae | reverse complement strand
GCATACGCCTGCCCGCGGTTGCTCCACCATGTATAACCCGGCACATCGGGATAGAGCGTGCGCCACATGTCCGTCCAGCCCAGCGTATGCATGACTTTGCCTATCCACTCGCGCTCTTCGGGCAGGAAGCCCGAATTTTTCTGATTGCCTTTCCAATTTTTCAGGTCGATGTGTTGGTGGGCGAGGTTCCAGTCGCCGCAGACGACGATGTCGCGCCCTTCGTTTTTCATCGCTTCGAGCATAGGGTAAAACGCATCGAGGAAACGGTATTTCACCTGCTGGCGTTCTTCCGCGCTGCTGCCGCTGGGCAAATAAAGCGAAATGACGCCCAACCTGCCGAAATCGCAACGCACAAACCGCCCTTCGCGGTCGAATTCCTCAATGCCCATGCCGATTTGCAC
>NZ_JAVRFJ010000173.1:0-401 GCF_031845845.1 Streptomyces gottesmaniae | reverse complement strand
CCCTAGGCGAACACGCCATCAACAAATACGAACATTTAATGCAACGAGTGGAGCAAAAACAAGTGGACGATTTGATCGAAGCCAACAAACAAAGCATTCAGACGGCATCCGCGCCCGTTGAAGAGGGTAAATACGAAAAAGTCGCCGAACAGGCAAGCTTCGACGACTTTATGAAAATCGATATGCGCGTCGCCAAAGTATTGAACTGCGAAGCCGTCGAAGGCAGCACCAAACTTTTGAAATTCGACCTCGATTTCGGTTTTGAAAAACGCATCATCTTCTCCGGCATCGCCGCGTCTTACCCAAATCCTGCCGAATTGAACGGTCGCATGGTCATCGCAGTCGCCAACTTCGCCCCACGCAAAATGGCAAAATTCGGCGTATCCGAAGGTATGATCCTC
>NZ_JAVRFJ010000172.1:0-402 GCF_031845845.1 Streptomyces gottesmaniae | reverse complement strand
GCATATATACGTCTTTATAGTGGCGTACTGCATTTGCGAGATCCGGTTAGAATATCGGAAAAGGAAAAAATAAAAATTACAGAAATGTATACTTCAATAAATGGTGAATTATGTAAAATCGATAAGGCTTATTCCGGGGAAATTGTTATTTTGCAGAATGAGTTTTTGAAGTTAAATAGTGTTCTTGGAGATACAAAGCTATTGCCACAGAGAGAGAGAATTGAAAATCCCCTCCCTCTGCTGAAAACGACTGTTGAACCGAGCAAACCTCAACAAAGGGAAATGTTACTTGATGCACTTTTAGAAATCTCCGACAGTGACCCGCTTCTGCGATATTATGTGGATTCTGCGACACATGAAATCATACTTTCTTTCTTAGGGAAAGTACAAATGGAAGTGACT
>NZ_JAVRFJ010000171.1:0-402 GCF_031845845.1 Streptomyces gottesmaniae | reverse complement strand
CTTTATCGACAGCGAACTGACCGCCTTTTTAGAAAGCCGCTACACCCTTAACCGTAATGAAACCGCCGTATTCGGACACTCGTTCGGCGCACTGTTCGGACTGTATTCCCTGCTTTCCCACCGCTGTTTCAGACGGCATTGGCTCGTATCCCCTCGATTTGGTGGCACAACAGGCGGATACTCGACTTTATGCCGTCTGAAAACCGGCTGGACGGCATCGATGCCTGCCTCAACATCGGCGCACTCGAGCGGAGCAGCGGTTGCAAACGCAGGGAAGAACGCGACATGGCAGGGCAGGCCGAACAAATGGCGGCAGAGTTGGACAGGCGCGGGACCGCCGTATTTTTCCGGGAATATCCGAATGCCGACCACGGCAATGTCCCGTTTTACTCGCTGACCGAC
>NZ_JAVRFJ010000170.1:0-406 GCF_031845845.1 Streptomyces gottesmaniae | reverse complement strand
GCTCAGCGCCGGCCGAGCGGTGACCGTCGCTGCGACCGATGAGGGCGCAGTCGCCCACGTGTCCTGCGGCCAGCCGATTCCGAACCAGTGGGCCGTGATCGCCAGCCCCGACGGTGACGAACTGGCCGACCGCACCGTCGGCGAAATCTGGTTGCACGGCAACAACGTCGGGCAGGGGTACTTCGGCCGGCCCGATGAGAGTGAGCGGGTGTTCGGCAACAAGCTGCAGACCCGCCTCGAGACCGGCAGCCACGCCGAGGGCGTACCGGACAACGGCCATTGGCTGGCCACCGGCGACCTCGGCGTCTACATCGACGGCGAGCTGTACCTCACCGGCCGGATCAAGGACATGATCCTGATCGACGGCCGCAACCACTACCCGACCGACATCGAGACCACCGTCAGC
>NZ_JAVRFJ010000169.1:0-408 GCF_031845845.1 Streptomyces gottesmaniae | reverse complement strand
ACACGGTGGAACGAACGCGCCAGACCTTGGAAGCCGCCGCCGCGCAGGTGGCCGCCACGCTCCAGGACAGCCGGCGGGCACGCGAAGCCGCCCACGGCCCTCGCCCGCAGCCCACCCCGGCGACGACCCCGCCGCCGCGCACCCAGCAACCCGGCACCCAACCCGCGCCGGGCCGAACCACAGGAGGAGTCACGTGAGCACCCCGGAAGAGCGCCCCAACCCCGACGACGCACTCGCCCGCGCCCGTGCCGCCCGCAAGCAGATGGCCGCCGCGCTCGACGGGGACCAGGAGCACGAGGCCGATGAGCCCGTGCGATGGCAGTCGATCTGGAAGCGGCCCCGGACGCCGAAGTCGAAGGCCGCGAAGAAGGAGGCCCTGCGTATGCAGCGGCGGAGGCTCCAGGACGC